>JAYVTJ010000985.1:0-3856 GCA_043774415.1 Fimbriiglobus sp.
CCCCGGCCCCCTCTCCGAAGCGGAGAGGGGGAGAAAGGCTCACCGCCGAATCCTCAATCCCTTCCCCGCCAGCACGGCTTCCACTTCTTCCAAACTCACGAACGCCAGATCCCCCGGGATCGTGTGCTTCAGCGCCCCCATCGCGGCTCCATAGTGCAATCCCTTCGCGAAGTCGCCATCCAGCAATCCGTGAATCAACCCGGAAGCGAAGGCATCCCCCGCCCCCAAGCGATCGACGATCTCGACTTCGTAGCTCACCGTCTCGTGCAGAGTCCCGGCGCTGTAGCCGACGGCGCCGAAGCGGTTCCGCCAGACCAGCGGCGTCTCGCGGACGACCCCGGCCACGAACTGCACGCCGAAGCGCTCGGTGAACTGCTTCGCCACCTCGCCGAAGTTCGTCCCCGTGATGCCGAAGAGCTGCTCCGCGTCGCCGGTGCTCGCGATCAGCAGCTCGACGTACGGAAGCAGTTCCGCCATCGTTCGCCCCGCCTCGGCGATGCTCCAGAGTTTGCTGCGGTAGTTGAGGTCGAGGCTCGTGCCGAGGCCGCCGTCGTGCGCGGCCTTCAGCGCTTCGAGCGTCAGCGCTGCGCAATTCGGGCTGAGGGCCGCCGTGATGCCGGTGACGTGAAACCAGCGCACGCCGCGGAAGATCGCCGGCCAGTCGAAGTCCCCCGGTTTCGCCAGAGCGATGCTCGAATCCTTGCGGTCGTAGAGGATTGACCCGGCCCGCGGCGCCGCGCCGAATTCGAGGAAGTACAATCCGCAGCGCCCCTCGGCAGACATCCGCAAATGCTCGGTGCCGACGCCGACTTCGCGCGCGCGGTTGCGCACGACTTCACCGAGCGGGTTCGCCGGCAAGGCGCTCACCCATTCGACCGATCGCCCCAAGCGCACGAGCCCGACGGCGGTGTTGAGTTCGGCCCCGCCGATCTCAACATCGAAGGCGCGCGCCTGCTCGAGCCGCTGGAAATGCGGCGGAGCCAACCGCACCATCGCTTCGCCGAAAGCCACGACGTCGGGCATACCAGTCATCCAGAGAAGAACGAAGAGTTTCACCGCAGAGAAAGAAGAGACCGCTGAGAGGAGGAAATAGAAAAGATTCAATAGAGCTCGGGGAATGACTTTGACCCAATTCCGTTTTCGGATCTTCTCTGCGTCCTCTTCTTTCTCTGCGGTGAAAACTCTTCTCTTCTTTTCACTCCGTGCCCCGGGCCAAACGCACCGCCTGCGTGTACTGCCAGGCCAATCCCCGGAGGTATTCGTAGTCCTCGCGCGCCACGGCCTTCGGATCGACCATTTGCGAACCGACACCCAAGCAGCACGCCCCGGCGCGGAGGAATTCGCCGGCCGTGTTGAGATCAACGCCCCCCGTCGGCATGAGCCGGATCTGCGGCAGGGGGCCGCGCATCGCTTTGAAGAAGGCGGTGCCGAGCACGTCAGCCGGGAAGACCTTCACGATGTCGGCCCCGGCTTCCCACGCGCTCAGAATTTCTGTCGGTGTGAACGCGCCGGGGAAGACGAGCTTGTCGTAGCGCTTGCAGAGGCGGATCACGTCGAGGTTCAGCGTCGGCGAGACGATGAACTCGGCCCCCGCCAGGAGCGCGGCGCGGGCCGTTTCGGTGTCGAGGACGGTGCCTGCGCCGAGGAGCACGCGGTCGCCGAGTCGCTCCTTGACGGCCTTCAGCACATCGAGCGCGCCGGGCACGGTGAAGGTGACTTCGGCGACGCTCACGCCCCCTTCGGCGAGGGCCGCGACGACTTCGACGAGGTTCTTGCCATCGGGGGCGCGCACGACCGCGACGAGGCCGGTGGTGAGGACGCGGTGGAGATCGGTTTCTCGGCTCATGTCCCGATTATGCACCGGCGTCCCTCGCAAGGCTATGCCGACACCGGTAGATTGAGGGAAGTCTTTCTCCCGCGAGGCCGCACGCGATGATCCACGTGATTGCGACGATTTCCCTCGCCCCCGGCACGCGGGCTATGTACTTGGACCACTTCCACTGGCTCGTGCCGTTCGTGCACGCCGAGGAAGGGTGCCTCGAATATGGGCCGACCGTCGATGCGGTGACGACCATCGCCGTGCAGGTGCCGCTGCGGCCGGATGTCGTGACGGTCGTCGAGAAGTGGTCGAGCCTTGCGGCGCTGGCGGCCCACTCGAAGGCTCCGCACATGGACGAATACCGCGCGAAGGTGAAGGATTTGGTGACGGGCGTCAGTTTGCAGGTTCTGGAACCGGTCTGATCTGACGACGCGACCGGAGATCACCGATGGCCTTCCGCGATTTCACACTGCCGCAGATCCACGAGCGACTCGGCTTGCGCATCGTCGATGCCGAGTTGTTTCCGAACGTCCCGGTCTGGAATGTCCGCGCCGAGTTCGCCGCGTTCTTGAAAGATGGTGTGACCCTCGCACTGGCGAACAGCACCGAGAAGGCGAAGTCGGAGTTCATCATCGCGCCGGTGCTGCTGGAACTGCGGCGCTCGCAGGGAACCAGTTTCGCGCTCTTCTCCGGGCTCGAATGGGACGTGGATTCGGAGCGGGGTCTGAACGGGTACTGCGATTTCCTCTTGGGCCGCGGATCGAGCCAGTCCCTGCTGCAAGCTCCGTTCGTGGCCGTCGTGGAAGCGAAGAACGATCTGATCCGCACCGGGTTGGCCCAGTGCATCGCCGCGATGTACGCGGTCCGCTTGTGCAACGAGCGCGCCGGAGTTCCGCTCACGGCCGTTCACGGGGTCGTGAGCACCGGCGCTTCGTGGAAGTTTCTGCGGCTGAAGGACGATACGGTCTTGCTCGACGTAACCGAGTATTTCATCGACAACCTGCCGCAGATCATGGGCATCTTGAAGGCGATCGTCGAGTTCGTCTGATCCTCACTTCGAACTCTCGATGCGCGTCCCCGTCAGCAATCCATCTCCGCCGAACTCCTTCGGGTAGGCCACCGTCCCGGCCACTTCGAGCCACTTGCCCACGTAGCGGTCGAGTTCGATCCCGTCGGCAATCAGATAGAGCCGCACTTCCCCCTTTGAACTGGTCAGCGCGAAGACCTTGCGGCCCTGATACTCGAAGCGCACGGTCCGCAGGATGCCGTCGCCGATGACCGTCTTGCCGCTCGGGACGTCGGCCTTCACGCTCACGATGGGCGGCGTTTTCGGATCGTCCACGGGCTTCAGGCTGCTGCCGCCCGGCTTACCGGTACGACCCTGCTCTCGCACGGCATGGACGCGCTCGTAGCAGAGGTTCGCCAGCTTCACATCCCCGGCCTTGTTCGATGCGGTCGCCAGTTGGATGTAGAGTTCCTCGGCCCGCGTGAAGTTCCCCTCGGCCCGCGCCTTCTCGGCGTCACGCCAGAGCGGACTGTTCGGCCATTCGCCCGTGACCTCCGGCGAGGTCCGTGGCGGCGTCGGATTCGGAATACTCGAGATCGGCGCGGCCTCCGGCGCACTCGGCTTCGAGTCGGTCTGGCCCTTCACGACGAAGCCGACTCGCTCGGTGCGACCCGTCACATCCAGCGCGCTGCGCGGCACATAGCGGAAGTCGTCGCGCGGCGGGAGGATCGGATACCAGCCCGTCTGCGAACCATCCGCATCGAGCGTGACGCGCGGCCCGACGATGCGAACGAGCGTGCCCGACGGCAGCTTCGTGCGCTGCACGTTCAGCGGCTTCTTCTCCCCCATCATCCCGGCCGCAATCTTCACCTCGCCGCTGTCGAGGGCGTTCACCACGGCATCGACGGGAAACGTGTCGGCCGCTTCGCCCGGCCGGCGCTTCAGTTCCACGTTGAGCTGGCTGATCCAACTGAGCGACCCGACCGGCGGCTGGATGGCGTACCACTCGCCGTCGGCATGGTGCGCGATTA
>JAYVTJ010000986.1:0-2316 GCA_043774415.1 Fimbriiglobus sp.
CACGACGAGTAGCCGATGCTCAGGAAGACGAGCTTGCCGTCCTTCTTGGCTTTGGCGAACGCCTCCGGCCCCCACGGATACCAATCGACGGGGTTCTGCGCGTGCTGCAGCAGGTAGGCGCTGCTCTCCCCGGCGAGGCGGTTGGGCTTGCGCTTTTCCTTGGGCGGATCGGCGCCGACGAGGAGTCCGACGCAAATCACGAGGAGCAGGGTCGCGACGCAGTGGCGGAGGAATGGAGTGCGCATGGTGGACTTCGCGTGACTCGGGAGGGCCTCCGGGTTACTATGTTGGAATCCGCCCCGGACCGCCAGCAAATTCACCGCTCCCGAGACACTCCCATGCCGAAGTCATTCGCCCTCCTCGCGGCACTCGCCTTCTCCGCCGCGGCTTTCGCCCAGGATAAACCCGATAAGTCGGCCGATGTGAAACTCCAAAAGGCGGCCGCGACGGAGAAGCTCACCAAGGCGAGCCTGCTGAAAACCACCCTCGTCGAAACGAACGATCTCATCGTCTACACCACCTGGGCCGAGCCGAAGGCCAAGGCCCTCGCAACGACCGTGCAGAAGGTCTACGAATCGACCTTCAAGACGCTGAAGTTCGAGCCGGCCGATAGCCCGTGGCCCGGCAAGCTCACCGTCTTCTTCATCCCCGAGCGCAAGGAGTTCACCTCGTTCGTCCGGCTCGTGGAGCAGCGCCGACCCGATGCGACCGACACGACTTCGGTGCAGATCCGCAGCAAGGAGCCGTACATTCTGGTGGGGCTGGAAACCGACTCGAAGTTCACCGAAGCCGACATGGCGGGCGAAGCCGGCGCCGCCGTGGCCGAGGCGCTGCTGAACACGAAGGCGGGCGTGACGGCCGGGGCCGCGACGCTGCCGACGTGGATCACGACCGGCTTCGGCAAGCTCATGGTGCTGAAGATGGAGGGCAACGCGGCGAAGCTCACGGCGTTCCGAGCGAAGGTGCGGGCACTGGGCGCGAAGGGCAAAGCGGCGACCTTCAAAGCCTCGGACGCGTGGTCCGAAAGCCGAACTAAAGAGGCGGAGGCGGTGACGGTGAGCGTCGTCGAGTTCCTGCTCTTCGGCCCGGATCCGATGAAGTTCACCAGAGTGCTCAGCGGTTTCAAACCGAGCGATGAGCGGCCGACGCCGACGCTCGAGCAGGCGCTGGAAGTCGCGGATTACAAGCCGGATACGCTGGATGCGGCATGGAAGGCTTGGCTGACGAAGGTGAAGTGAGCACCGTGGCGACGAGTTTCCAACTCGTCGCCACGGGGTGGGGTGAACAGTCCGGGTCATCCGATGGTGCTTCCCGACCGTGGCGACGAGTTGAAAACTCATCGCCACGGTCAATCCGCGAACGCCACCTCGTTCAGGTTCAGGAGCAGCCGGCAGAGGCTGGCAAGCCCGTGCTTCTCGGCGTGGGTGGTCAGCACCTTCTCCTCCGCCTCGCTCGGTTTCCGACCCGTCGCCTCCCAAAAGCCGCGCGACACGCGGTCGCCCAATTCCCCCGGCCGAGACTCCAGCCGCTTCGCGAAGTGCTTGGCCATCGCCGCCATGAAGTCGTTGTTCAGCAGCGCGAGCGCCTGCGCCGGTGATTGCGATTGATTCCGACGATCGACCTGGAGCGATGGATCGGCGCAGTCGAGCGCCGTGAGGAAGGGCTGCGTCTGCGAGCGCACCGCGAAACGGTAAATGCTTCGCCGATGGCTCTTGGGGTCTTCGGGATCGTGCAGGTGGTACTCGTAGTGCGGCGAGTGCTCGGGCTTCTCGACCACGAAGTCGCGGAAGCTCGGGCCGTACATCGCCGGATCGAGTTTGCCCGCGAGTTGTAGCACGCTGTCCCGTACCGCCTCGGCCTCGAGCTTGCGCCGGGTCATCCGCCAGAGATACTGGTTGCCCGCGTCGATCTTCTCGGCTTTCGCATCCCCGGTCGAAGCCTGTCGGTAGGTATCGCTGAGCAGGATCATCCGGTGCAGTTTCTTGAACGACTGTCCGCCATCGCGGAACTCGGCGGCCAGAAAATCGAGCAGTTCGGGGTGCGTCGGGAGGCTGCCGTTGCGGCCGAAGTCGCTGCCGGTTTCGACGAGTCCCCGGCCGAAGTGATACTGCCAGACGCGGTTGACGATCGACCGCCAGACCAGCGGATTTTTGTCGTCCGACAGCCAGAGCGCGAGTGCCCTGCGGCGATCCCCCTCGACGTGGTTTGCGGGCAGGTCGAACTTCGGTGACAACCCGGTGACAGCGGCGAGCGCACCGGGGCCGACTTCTGCGCCGGGCTTGGTGACGCTGCCCCGATTCAGCAGGTGGATCGGCC
>JAYVTJ010000987.1:0-5850 GCA_043774415.1 Fimbriiglobus sp.
GGAAGTACAGGAACGTTTGACCCGGGATCGGCGGTTCGCCCGACGCGGGCACGAATGGGCCCGCATCGATCCGACCCATCGAAGATTCGGATGATGCCACGCGCAGTTCCAGGAGGGGAGTGAAGTTTGGTTGACCAGGAATCGAGCATCATTCCGAGGCCGACAGGGCCGCGAGGGGACCACCGAAACTCTCCAAAACAAAATCGTCCGCTTTTCCGGGAGGGATTAGATCGCAGTGTGCGGTCGACACCGTTACGGAAATGGAAGACGCCGTGAAACCGAAGCCGCGAGGCGCAGAACTCACCCTCCGCGAGGCGAACGCCCTATTCGAGGGCTCGGCTTGGAGCGAGAAGTTCCCGCCCCTCCTGAGTGTCGAGCAAGTCGCCGAACTGCTCCAAGTTCCGAAATCAACCGTTTATTGCTGGTCGAGCCAAGGCCTCCTCGACCCCTGTAAGTGCCGCGTCGGCAAACACCTGCGTCTGCAGCGGGATCGCTTCGTCCAACTCGTATCCGAGGGCAAACTTCATGGCGCGACCTGAAAATGATTCTACGCGCGGCGGTGCCGAGAAAATCGGCGAGTTCGTGCGGATCTACGTTCGCAGCGGGATTTGGCACGTGAACTTTCAGTTCAACAAAAAGCAGGTCCGGCATTCGCTCGGCACCAGCAACAAAAAACAAGCCCGGCGGCGGGCGGCCCAGATCGACGTCAAATTGACGGCCGGGCAGTGGAAGCCGGCGATCGAAATCGTCACCGTCGGCGAGGCGGTCGAACTCTACCTCGAGATGGTCGAGATCAAAGGCCGCGCTGCGAAGACGCTGACCAAGTATACGCAAATCCTTGGCGGGCATCGTGGCCCTCGGCGACAAACGCGGCGTCCGGGATCTGGCGGGATTGGATAACCGCTTCCTCGACGCCTACCGGAAGTTGCGGACCGACGGCGGCGCCGCTCCCAAAACGATCTATAACGCGTGCGTGATCCTTCGGCAACTCATCCACTTCGCGTTGAGCCGGAATCTGCTGGCCGCCGATCCGATGCCGGGGCTCAAGATGCCGAAGCCGAGGCCGACGACGCAACCCTGCTGGACCCGGGAGGAAGTCCTCGCGATTCTCGCCGCCGCCCCCGAGGAAATCCGGGCGGCCTTGACGCTGCTGGCGGAATTGGGTCTGCGCTTCGGCGAACTCGCCTGGCTGACCTGGGACGACGTCGACTTCGGGTCCAACGCGATCCGCATCCGCCCGAAGCCGGGCTGGAAGCCGAAGACCGGCGACCATCGCTCCGTGCCGATGAGCTTGGCGGTGAAAGCGCTGCTCGCGGGTATGCCGAAAAAGGTGGTGTGGGTGGTGCCGATGCCGCCTAGCCGGACGCACCCGGTCGACGGTCGTCAGTGGTCGGAGAAGCGCCTGTTGAACTCGCTCAATCGCGTGCTGAAGGTACTCGGGCTGGTCGGGAAACTGCACACTTTCCGGCACAGTTTCATCAGCCACGCGCTGTTGAGCGGTACCGCGCCGGTCGTGGTGCGCGAGTGGGTCGGCCACGTCGATCCCCAGATCCTCGCCCTCTACAGCCACGTTCACGACGCCGCGAGCCAGGCGGCCATGCGGAAACTGAGCCAGGCCGATGAATCGGCACCGAACCGAAAGTGACTCGGGACCGAGGGGGTGCGAAGCGTTCGCTCCCTCCGGTCTCACGACCCCATTCCGAGGAGAGCGAGCGATGAAAAAGCGGAAGCGAATCCAGCGCAAATCCAGCACGCGGAGGGCGAAGGCGGCCCGCAGGAGGAAAAGAAAGCTGAGAATCCTAGGGCTTCGGGGGGGACTCGACGTTCGCAAGCGGAGAGGGAGGGAGACTACTTCGGCAGTTTCCCAACCCTTTCCACGATCGCGGTTTGCGGCGATATCGTGTTTCGCCGCTAATACTTGGGGTCGATCATCCTTATTCATTTCCGATCAGGGACTCTCATCTGCGATCGGGTTGATTGACACACTGTGTCAAACCTTTCGCAAACCCGGCACCTCAATCAGGAGGTGCCTCGATGGTCGGCTTCTTACAGATGGGCACGCGGTGCCCTTCACCGTCGGCGAATGCCGTCACCTCCGTGCGAAGGAGGCTCCGGTGAAAAGGCGCTCGGATCAGATCACGCCGCGGAATGGCCACAGCCTCGAAGTGCTGGTCATCGCCCGGATCAGCGGATCGGCACGGCAAAAAGAGCTGAGCCTGGAAGATCAGGAAGACCACTGCCGCGCCGTAGCCGCGGAAAAGTACACCGGAAAGATCAACTACAAAGCGATCGCGACCAAAGGCAAAGGCGAGTCGCTGGAGCGAAAAGAGCTCAAGGAAATCGAGAAACTGCTCCGCACCCGCAAGTACGACCTCATGATCGCGGAGGATATCGGCCGCATCATGCGGAGCGCCCAAGCGGTCCGCCTCTGCGGGATCGCCGTGGATCACGGAGTCAGGGTGATCGCGCCGAACGACTGCATCGACACGGCCGACGAAACGTGGGAAGAAGACGTCATCTCGGCTTGCCGGGATCACGTCGGCCACAACGCCCACACATCGAAGCGGCTCAAGCATAAACTGATGACCCGCCTCATGAGAGACGGCGGCGCCGCGGCCCGAGAAATCGTCGGCTACATCGTGGGCGCCGCGGTCACCAACTACAACGACTGGAAGAAAGATGCTACGGCGACGCCGGTCTTCAACGAGTGGTTTCTGCGGCTCAAGAAGTACCCCAACTGCTCGGCACTGGCGGACTGGCTCAACGAACAGGGCTTCCCGACCGGCCCCTACGCGGACAACGAAAAGTGGGATGGCCGCATGGTCCGGCGCGTCACCGCCAACACCGTCCTGAAAGGGATGCCTCAGCGGGGCAAGAAACACACGGTCAAGCATCACGAAACGGGTCGCCGCATCTCGGTCACAAATCCCGCCGGACCGAACTACTACGAGTGCCCGCACCTGATCCACGTCCCCGCGGAACTCTGGGACGAAGTCAACGAACTGCTCGAAACCAGCAACGCCGGTCTCGGCCGCAAGCCGGTGGAGGGCCGCGACGGGCGCGCCGGCGTCCCCAAGAGTACGACCGTCTGGCCCGCGCAGCACGTCATCTGCGGGGTCTGCGGCCGACTGATGTACCGCGGCGGCAACGGCCAGCGCGACCAGATGTCCTGCTCCGGAGCCCGGGACTACAAGTGCTGGAACTCGGCGAGCTTCGACGGGGTGGCCGCGGGTCCCAAACTGATCCGCTCGTTCCTGGAGGTCGTCGAGACGCTGCCCGATTTCGACGCCCGGTTCCTCGCCGAATTCCGGAAGTCCGCCGACGGGGTCAAGAGCAGTCGATCGGAGCGGCTACTCGCGATCGAAGCTCGATTGGCCGCGAAGACGGGGGAGCTGAAAAACGTCGGGGCCGCCATCGCGAAGATGGGTTTGAAGCCCTTACTCGAAGAGCAGTACGATGAGGCGGAAGCGGCCCAGAAGGGACTCCTCCGGGAGCGGGCGGCGATTCTCGGCGAGGCGGACGACGTCCCGCAGCTGCCCGAGATGGCAGAGCTGAAGCGGCTCGCGCGCGAAGCCACGGCGCTCGGATTCGACGAGCCCGAATTCTGCCTCGCGATGCACGACCTCATCCCGCGGATCACGGCGCTGCCCTATCGCCTGCGCGACGGCGGGAAGATCGTCTTCCGGGCCGTGATGGAGATCGATCTCGCCCCGCTCGCCGGAGAGGGCGAATGCCACCTCGACCGGCAACTGGTGCGGACGGCGACCGTCGATTTGTTCGATCGGCCCCAGCGGGCCGCGCACATGGACGCGATCGCCGCGATGCGGGAGAGCGGCAAGACGGAGCGGCAGGCCGCCGGCAAACTGGGCCTCACCGTCACCGCCGCCCAGCGGGCCTCGGCCCTGTACCGCATGACGCGTGCGGCGGGCACACTCGATCCCTACGCGTTCGTGTCCGAGCAGCCCGGCGATGACGCCAAACTGAAAAAGCACCTGCACCAGCGCTACGCGTTCCGAGCGCTCGAAGGCTACCCGGTGCGTCCCGGCCCCGCGTAGCAACCCGATCGATCCCGAAATTTTTCTCGACCCCGCGCTCTCGGAGAGCGCGGGGTCTTTTCGTTTCACCGAGGGCACGAGATGGACGATTTGGAGAAGCGCGATCCCGAGGCGGTGCGTGAAGCGTTCCGAGAATTCCTCCGGCGGCTCGCGAAAGCCGTGCGGGCAACACTCACGGCGTCGGAACGGAAGGGGCAGAAAGGCGAGTTGCGGCCGAGAGTGGATCAAAAGCCTTGCGCCGATTGACCGACCGAAAAACTTCGGCTGATCGGGTGAGCTCACTCCAAGACACGAGTCGATTTCCACCGCCGCTTCGAAATGCTCTTGTCGCGTCCTGTCACGATGAAATCGATGTGAAGGAAGTCTTCCGTTCGGCGCTCCGCGTGGTATCGAGAGCGTCGTGAAAGCTCGGCGCGCGACTCGAACCGCAGCGTACGCATTCCTCTTCCATATACTCGGGATTTTGTCGGGCAGCAAGTTCTAACTTCTCGCTGTCCGAATGCACGAGTTGCGGGAGTGCGATCGCTCTTCGAGTGGGAGTCGCGGATGCCAACTAATCGACGCCTTGCAACGGGACTGGGAGCCCGACAGAATCGTCGTTCTTCGCTGCCGGCTTCCTCGGGGGCCGGCGATTTTTTTATCTATTCGGTCTTCCCGAATTTGGAGCGCGAGGATCGGATTTTCTGAGTTCGCGCCATCGGACAACCGGCGAGAAGGTCGAAGTGCGGCTGCGCAACCCTCAGTAGCCGGAATTGATCGCGCCCGACATGACGGCTCTCGCCGATCGGGACATAGCCATCGACGCCATCGCCATCGACAGCATCGCTCTCTGCAGATGACTTTAGTTCATCGCGAAGGCAGCGTTGGCCTTTGCCTGGGCAAGCGGAACAGCGCCGATGGTGCCGCCTCCCGCGGCGCCGAAGATCCGCAAACCGTAGTCGAAAGCGATGGAGGCCGAGGGCGTGCAGCTCCGCGAAGAGGAAAAGCTTTCGTTCCACAAAATCGGCATACGACTCGGCATCTGCAACGCAACGGCGTCGCGCCTCCATGACCGCGGCAAGTCTGCGGAGGATCCCTCCCCGCGAGCGCGGCCGCTACTGCACTCTGCCGAAGGAGGTTTTCGACAGCTTCGAAGCGATGTTGGGCGATAGCGTACCATCGCCGAAATCGCCGAGGTCGCCATATGCTCGGATAACGCGGTCCGCAGACGCACGAGCGATAGTTCCACGAGCCGGGATCGGTTTCCGGGCGATGATCGAGAAGTTCTAACCGTCCCGACATCGCCGCAAAATTGTCAACCGACCTACTCGTCCGATCCCGCATCGCGCAGAATGCTCGCCTCTTCGGCAGGACGGCCGCCTCCCCCCAAATCCTTCCCGGGTGGCCACAATGTCCGCGCCTCCTCCCAAACTCCTCGACCGTCTCCGCGAAGCCTGCCGCGTCCGCCACTACTCCCCGCTCACCGAAAAAACCTACTACCACTGGTGCCGCCGCTACATCCTCTTCCACAACAAGCGGCACCCGAACGAAATGGCCGCCGCCGAGATCAATGCCTTCCTGACGCACTTGGCGGTGGCCGGGCAAGTGGCCGCCAGCACGCAGAACCAGGCTTTCTCGGCGATCCTCTTCCTCTACCGCGAAGTGCTCCAAGTCGATCCCGGCCGCATCGAGGGCGTCATCCGGGCCCGCAGGCCGAAGCGGCTGCCGGTCGTGCTCACCAAGCCGGAGGTGCAACTGGTTCTGGATCGACTCGACGGGACGTACCGGCTCATCGCGCAGATCCTCTACGGGTCCG
>JAYVTJ010000988.1:0-2784 GCA_043774415.1 Fimbriiglobus sp.
GGCCTCGCACCGGTGAGAATCGCCCCCCGCGTCCGCGATGCCCCCGCACCCCCCGGCCGCCCGGCAACCTGGCATCCGGGATGGGCGGAGCGCACTTCGGTCGCATTGGAGTGGCGCGGGGAGCCGCGGCTGCGCCCCGCTCCGCGGCATTCGGGGTGAGCAGAGCACTGTTGCCGGCTGCGCGGACGCCGGGGATGTGATGATGGCGGCGCAAAGGTCGAGAGCGGCAGCGTCGGCCAACCGCGGAGCGCGACCGCCTCAGGGTGTGGAAGTCCCGGAGTCGGCCGATGTAGTCGCTTGCGCCGATGAGATTTCGCATCGGTCCAGAACACCGCGGCGAGTCGGAGTTCGCGGTGCGTGGGTACCGGCGGGCGAAGCGAAAGCTGACGCCCTTGCCCCGGACTCACCGGCCGTAGCGGACGTGTCTCGACCGCGGCGTTCCTCCGGGAAAACCGCGGATGCGGACGGCCCGCCGGGTAGCGGCGCTTCGCCGACCCGAGCAAGCGATAGAGCATGGGGGGGTATACTCCCGACTCCCGGAAGCGCTCGGCCATGGCCCACACCGCCAAAGACCGAGACAAGCTCCTCGCCCGCGTCCGCCGGATCGCCGGGCAGGTGGGCGCGATCGAAACGGCGCTGGCCGAGTACCGGGAGTGTTCCTCGGTCCTGCAACTCATCGCGTCGTGCCGCGGGGCGATTGGCGGGCTTATGTCCGAGGTCGTCGGGGGGCACATCCGCTGTAACGTGATCGGAGAAACGGACGACGGGAAACGCACCCGGGCGGCCCAAGAACTCATCGACGTGCTGAAGCCCTACCTGAAATAACACCGCCCAAGGCGGCTATCGGAGTTGGAACATGGTGACGAGGCAAGAACGCACAGGACCCCACGCCAGCCCGGAAAAGGGGCATCAGTCTAACGACGATGACCACGACTACGACGAGGGGCACGACCACGCCCACCCGCTGGAGTGGACCGAACTCGCCCGCATCGCGTTCGTCGGCCTGTCGATCCTCGCCGTCTACTTCAGACTCTGGGAGCCGTTCGAGACCGCGAGCGTGATCGGCCTCGTCGCCGCCCTTATCGGCGGGTGGCCGATCTTCGAGGAGGCGTTCGAGAGCCTTTTCGAACGCTGGATGACGATGGAACTGTCGATGGCCATCGCCCTCGCCGCCGCCCTCCTCATCGGGGAGTTCCTGACGGCCCTCGTCATCATCTTCTTCGTCCTCATCGCCGAGGTCCTGGAAGGGCTCACCGTCGGCCGCGGCCGGAAGGCCATCCGGCGCGTCCTCGACCTCCTGCCGCGCACCGCCACCGTCCGCCGCGCCGGCTCGACGGCCGAAGTGGGTGCCGGTGAACTCCGGGTCGGGGACGCGGTGATCGTGAAACCGGGGGGCCGGCTCCCGGTCGATGGGATCGTGACGTCCGGCCGCTCGTCCGTCGACCAGTCCGCCATCACCGGCCCCTTCGCGAGCTTCGCCACCGCGACCTCCAGCGGATCGGGCTGGCCGGCGCCGGGCAACCACGTCACGCGGATCGTCCCGACGAGTATCCGAAGCGACCATCGCCATGATCCGAGCACGTGTCAACCGGGCCTGACCGCGGACCGAACCCGGAATACCCGCGGGGCGAGCCGCGCGGTGGTGAGTCGGAGAGAAGGTCGACGATTCGCTCATAAAAGGCACGCGATCGAGCCCGATTTTGGGCGTCAGCGCCCGGCGCCGCATTCGAATCTCATCGAGCGGCTCGCTGTCCCGCTTCGACTCGATACCCGGACGGGCATATCCGGGGCGGCGGAGGCTCGCCGGAACCCCGCCGCAAGGGCGCCGGTGCGTTCCGAAGGGATTCACAAGCAGGCCTCCGGGGGCGAACCCCCGCATCGGCCGCGCGGCTCAATAGGCTTTTTCACCCCTTCGAAACGGCGCCCGGCCGGAGGCTCCTATCTGCACGCACCGGGCCTTCGCGGCGGCTTCGCGGTTTCAAACGGATCTTTCCCGGAGCGCCGGAGAGCGATTTCGCGCGATACGATTGGCCCGATCAAGTGAGAGTGTGCACTCCGGCGTCGGGGGGACTCCCCCGAATCGGCGCCGGGTTGTGCGGACTGCGACCGCGGACCCCAGCCCCGCTGCGGCACCCCCATGCCGTTCCGAGGGAATTATAATCCCGTGAATATAATCTGCACCTCCGCTGCCGTCCGTTTCTCGAAGCGTACGCGGAGTCGTCGAATCCGCTTCCGGCTGGCGAGCGGCTCTGCGGCGCGCACCGGCTGCCCAGACCGGCGGGCGCGCCCGCTTTCTCCCCTCCGCTAGCGCCCGCATCGGGCAAAATGCTCCCCCTTTCGACAAAATGTCAGCCTCCTCCACTCTTGCAAGTGACTGAAATATCAGTTCCTCCACCCAAATTGCTCAACCGACTCCGCGAAGCCTGCCGCGTCCGCCACTACTCCCCGCTCACCGAAAAAACCTACTACCACTGGTGCCGCCGCTACATCCTCTTCCCCAACAAGCGGCACCCGAACGAAATGGCCGCCGCCGAGATCAACGCCTTCCTGACGCACTTGGCGGTGGCCGGGCAAGTGGCCGCCACACGCAGAACCAGGCTTTCTCGGCGATCCTCTTCCTCTACCGCGAAGTGCTCCGAGTCGATCCCGGCCGCATCGAGGACGTCATCCGGGCCCGCAGGCCGGAGCGGCTGCCGGTCGTGCTCACCAAGCCGGAGGTGCAACTGGTTCTGGATCGACTCGACGGGACGTACCGGCTCATCGCGCAGATCCTCTACGGGTCCG
>JAYVTJ010000989.1:0-2263 GCA_043774415.1 Fimbriiglobus sp.
GCCAACCGCATGGCCGAACTCTGCTGCCTCACCTACTCCGATCAGTGGACCGAATACTGGCTCGCCGCCTGACTGCCAGAATCCGTTGGCGCACCCCGGATCCGTTTCCCGATTGCACCCGGCGCCCCGACTCGCTATTGCGCAGCCCTCCGGGTTCCGAGGGTGCGGCGATGGTGCGGTCGGTCCTGCTCGCCGCGGCGCTCGCGCTCTCCGGCGCCGCCGCGCCCGGGCAGATCGCATCGCCGTCGCCGATCACCGGCCGGTCGTCGTCGAGCCCGCCGCTAAGCGAGACCTTCACGCCGAATTCGGTCTTCCCACCGCTTCCACCGAAGCCGGCGAAAGCGCCGGTCGAAGTCGTGGACGATCCCGACGCGCCGGTCGAAGTGCCCCCTCAAGGATTGTTCCCGCGGTTGCTGCGGCTGCCGAAGCCCTGGACGGGCGGGGCCGACTTCGGCATCAACGGTGCGTCCGGCAACTCGGAGGCGTTCAACTTCCGCGGGAGCTGGAACGTCCGCCGCAAGACCGACGACAACGCGTTGACGTCCGACTTCCTCTACGTCTACTCGGTGCAGAATGCCAAGACCAACACGCAGCAGGCGCTCTTCAACAGCCGCGACGAAATCCTCTTCCCCGGCAGCCGCTGGTCGCTCTTCGCGGCGAATCAGATCGAATACGACGAGCTGCGGGCGTACCGCTTCCGCGTCGGGATTTACGCTGGGGTCGGCTACACGATCCTCGACGACGCCCGGACGACCTTCCGGACGCGGTTCGGGGCCGGGGCCGTGCGCGAACTCGGCACCGACGGGTCCGAGAGCCGGTGGGTGCCGGAATTCCTCCTCGGCTACGACTTCCGCCAGAAGGTAACGGAGCACAGCTCGATCATTTCGATCTTCGACTACTACCCGAAGATCTCGGATGTGCGGCAATACCGGGTCCGGGCGCGGCTGGCGTACGAGTGGGTCATCGATCCGGACACGGGCACGGTGCTGCGGTTCGGAATCCAGGACCGCTACGACAGCGACCCCGGCAACGCCAAGCGCAACGACCTGACTTACTTCACGACGCTCGGATTCAAATTCTGACCTCAATCCGAGGCCGGTTCGGTGTCGCGCATCTTGAACATGACGACGACGTTGCCGCGGCCCTGGTAATCGACGGAGGTCATGAAGTTGCGGATGATGAGCAGCCCCCGGCCGCAGGGGCGTTCGATGTTCTCTTCGGCGGTCGGATCGGGCACGTCGGAGGGGGTGAAGCCGGCGCCTTCATCTTCGATGCGGATGCTGAATCGCTCTTCGTCCACGCTGTAGGCCACGCGGACGCTTTTGTCCGGCTCCATCTGGTTGCCGTGCTTGATCGCGTTGACGAGCGCCTCTTCGACGGCGAGTTTGATCGAGAAGACGTCCATATCGCCGAAGCGGTTGGCCTGGAGCGCCTCTTCGATCTCGGACTGGACGCGGTGCACCTCGGCGAGGTCGCTCGACAGGGTGAAATCGCGGGTGACGTGACGGTCGGTCATGACGGGTGCCGGGGTTTGGGCGGTGGCCCGGTTCCGTCAGAACGAGTTGAGGCCGGTCTGTTCGTCCTTCACGATCTTCAGCATCTTGTCGAGCTTCGTGAGCACGAAGACCGTCATGATCTCCTTGGCGATGTTGCAGAGTACGAGCTTGCCGCCGACCTGCACCATGCGCTGGTGGAGGCGGATGAGCTTGCCGAGCGCGGCCGACGACATGAACTCGACGTTCGAGAAGTTGAGCAGCAGCTTGCGGCGGCCGAGTTCGTCCACGAGGCGGAACAGGTCGTCGCCGATCATGGCGATGTTCTGCTCGTCGAGGATTTTCTTGTCGAGGAACTGTACGACGGCGATGTCGCCGATGTCTTCGACCGTGATCCGTTGTCGGCGGGGTGCTTCGGCCATGACCGTTCCTCGTCCTGTCGAGTTCGCAGCGGGGGGCTAGAGAAATGTTGACGGTTCGCGGGGAAGTGTCAAGGGCGCCGCGGCATTTTCCCGTCCGGAATGCGCTTTGCGAGCACGGATGACGTTCCCCTATCCGAATCCGGAGTCGCCATGAAGAAGCTGATCGTCCTCGCCACCGCCCTCACATTCGCCCTCGCCGTCGGCTGCGGTGGCACCAGCACCAACAGCACGAAAGTGACATCCAAGACTCCCGATGGCGGCACCACCACCGCCGAAACCAAGGTCAAGTAGCGAACTTCACGATCTTCAGCATCTTGTCGAGCTTCGTGAGCACGAAGACCGTCATGA
>JAYVTJ010000990.1:0-4208 GCA_043774415.1 Fimbriiglobus sp.
AGCATCCGGTCGAACGGATCTTTGTGATGCTGGACGAGAGCCGTCAGGATTTCGGAGTGATACGGTTCGACCGGCGCGATCACGAAACCGTTGTCGAAAATCGCTTCCTGCACGAACTGGCGAAACGGTACGCGGAGAGTGTATTTGCCCGTTCGGATCTTGATGGCGATTTCCCAGTGGCTGGCCGGGCTGACGAACTTTTCGTTCGCGGGATTCCGGATCAGCGCCACTGCGGCCGCACTCAGTTTGGGATCGTCGAGATAGTGCCAAAGGACCACATGCGTGTCGAGGATCAACCTCACGACACATACTCGTCGAAGTCTTCGTCGGCTTCGGAATGGATTATGAGTTTGCCTTTTCCCCGTCCCAAAATCGGATAGCCCTTCGGAAGTTCCGGCGGCACTAGACGGGCCACCGGTTTTCCGTCGCGGGTAATAACGACTTCCTCGCCCGCGGTGAGATGATCCACCAACGCCGGGAGTTGCAGCTGGGCTTCTTCGATCGTTGCGAATGACATTGTTGGTCCCGTGTGTCGGTCGTGCATAATGCCCGATCCGCGCGAAAATACGACAATCACCCGCGCACTGGACCGCTCACTTCGACTTGTGCGTGCTGGCCTTCTTATACGCCTCGGCATCGGTCAGCGAAACGCGACAACTCCGCTTTCCGTATCGCTTGTAAGTGATCGCGCGCTCATCGACGCAAAGTTTTCGCGCCGATTCTCGACTGATTCCCAAAAACTCCCCCAACTCCGCGAATGTCAATTCGCTCAGATGAGCGGATAGACGCCCGTTTTTCAGAAGTATGATCGGGCCATGGCTCTTGAGAGACGTATCGGCTTGCGGTGCCGAACTCCTACCGCGCGGAATGGGCGACGAGTTTTTCTCGGCCTGACGGCGCTCCCACTCTGAGATCCGAATCGTTTTGCCGGCCTCATCGTAGACGTATCCGCCACGTGCGCTTTGTCCCGGCTTGTAAGCGCCGGGTCGAGCATTCTTTGGGCGTTCATACGGCGGATGCTCACCCGCCGCGATCATTTCACGCCGGACACTGGAGACGAGCCCTCTGGAATATTCGAGCTTCGCGGAAACCTCTCGGTCGGACATCCTCTGGTATTCTTCGGTCGCGAACGCTTTTCGGATCACGGCGCGTTTTGTCTGATCCGGACTCTGACTGGACATCGCCAACCCTCATATTATTTCCGACGAAAGTGGTTCTGAGGCACCTCGTCATCGTCGGCCATCTTGTCCCACTCCTTTTGAGCGACACTGCGGTGGCATTCGCACGCCTCCCCGACGCTGCGATATGACGGATACTTTCCCGACACATCCTTCACATCAAGCAGAGCCTTGTGAGTGAGCAAGTACGTGCGAATTCTCGTTCGCAACTCGTCGTTCGGTCGGTTTCCGTCGTTCCGGGGAACCAGATCGGTCTTCTCCATCGCTTTCTCACAACTGGCCGCGCGGCATGATGAGGATCATACACCCTCACATCGGTTAAAACAAGTGATCGCGATCCACTAATCGGACAATTTTGGCTCGCAAATGATTCTGCGCGGCCAGATCCCGTTCTGTCTATACTGACCAGTTTCAGTTTCGCCAACCTCCAGAGTGCCTCCGGATGGTTGACTCCGGTACACTTGTATCTTATTTACACGTGTGGACAAATTCCGATACCCGGCCCCGCGTGTGATCCCGTGCCGCTGCGCTACCTCTTCGTCGACAGGAACGCCTACTTCGCGTCCGTCGAACAGCAGGATCACCCGCACCTGCGCGGCAAGCCCGTCGGCGTCGTCCCCGTCGTCGCCGAGACGTCGTGCTGCATCGCCGCGAGCTACGAGGCCAAGGCGCAGGGCGTACGCACCGGCACCCCCGTCTGGGAGGCGCGCCGCCTCTGCCCCGGCATCGTGCTCACCCTCGCCCGGCCCGAGCGCTACTGCCAAGTCCACACGAAGATCGTCCGGGCCGTCGGCCGCTGCATCCCCGTCACGAAGATCCTCTCCGTCGACGAGATGACCTGCAAGCTCATCGGCGACGAGCAGAAGCCCGAAAACGCGACCCGCATCGCGCACGAGATCAAGCGCGCGATCAAAGCCACGGCCGGCGACACGCTGCGCTGCTCCATCGGCGTCGGGCCGAGCACCATGCTCGCGAAGGTCGCAGGGGACATGATGAAGCCGGACGGCCTCACCGTCCTCCACCCCGAGGGGCTGCCGGGGAACCTCTACGGGCTGAAGATCACCGACTTCCCCGGCATCGGGCCGCGCATGGAGAAGCGCTTCCACCGCTACGGCATCACGACGACGCAGCAACTGCTGGGGCTCACGGAGCGCTCGCTCGCGGTGATCTGGGGCAGCAAGGTGCACGCCGAGCGCTGGCACGCGCTGCTGCGCGGCGAGGACGTCGCGGACGCCCCGACCCGGCGTCGCACCGTGGGGCACGAGCACATCCTGGCGCCGGAGCTGCGCACCGACGACGGCTCGCGCGGCGTCCTCGTGCGCCTGATCCACAAGGGCGCCGCCCGGCTGCGCACCATGGACTACTGGACCGATTCCTTCAGCGTCGGCGTGACCCACCTCGACGGTCCGCCGTGGTACGCGAGCGTCCATATGCCGCTCTGCCAGGACACGCTGAACCTGCTGCTGATCTTCGCCAAAATCTGGGACGAGCGACCGCGCGGCGGCTTCACGCCGCTCAAGGTGTCGATGACGCTGGCGGGCCTGACGCCGTCGGCGTGCGCGACGCCGTCGCTCTTCGAGCGCGATCACCAACTCACGAAAGTGTCGCATGTGATGGACAAAGTGAATCGGATGTTCGGGAAGAACTCGCTGCACTTCGGCACGCTCTTCGGCGCCGAGGATTCGGCCCCGGTGCGGGTGGCGTTCCACGTGGTGCCGAAGTTCAACCCGGCCTTCACGTGAAGATTGTTGCGGACGGACACCGCGAAGTAAAACGGCGTCCGGCGCGCCTTTCCCTTGCTTCTCCGCGCAAACTCCGCCACAATAGACTCACCTGCCCGAATGCTCTTCCGCCCGCCCGCCTCCTCGGGGTTCGCCCATGCCGTTCCGCATCGCCGCCACGTCGCTGCTGCTCCTCGCGCCGTTCGCCTTCGGCGAAGAACTTCCAAAGCCGGCCGAACTCAAGGCGATCGCCGCATACCCGGAGAAGATTGTCCTCGGCAGCGACGATTCCTCGGCGCAGGTCGTCATCACGGGCACCCGCGCCGACGGGCGACTCGTCGATCTCACGCAGGCGGTGAAGTTCGCCGTCGCCGACGGCAAGACCGCGAAGGTCTCCGAATCGGGCCGCGTGCTTCCGGGGGTCAACGGCACCACGGAACTCGTGGCGACCTACGGCGACAGGGTCGTGCGCGTGCCGCTGAAAGCCGAACGCATCGGCGAAGATCTGCCGATCAACTTCGCCAACCACGTCGTGCCGGTCTTCACGAAGCTCGGCTGCAACAGCGGTGGCTGCCACGGCAAGCAATCGGGGCAGAACGGTTTTCGACTGTCGCTCCTCGGCTTCGAACCGGAACTCGATTACACGACGCTGATGAAGGAGAGCCGCGGTCGCCGGCTCTTCCCCGCCGCCCCGGAGCAATCGCTCTTTCTGCTGAAGGCGACCGGCGCCATGCCCCACGGCGGCGGCAAGAAGCTGGAGCCGAACAGCGACGAATACAAGATCGTGAAGCGCTGGATCGGCGCCGGCATGCCCTACGGCACCGAGAAGGATCCCACCGTCGCGAAGATCAGCGTCTACCCCGAGAGCCGCGTGCTGGCCCGCAATACGCAGCAGCAGTTCGCCGCGTTCGTGCACTATTCGGACGGTACCGTCGAAGACATCACCCGGCGGGCGCAGTTCGAATCGAACGACCTCGAAGTCGCCACGGTCGATGGCGCCGGCCTCGTGCGGACACTCGCCCTCAGCGGTCAAGCCGCGATCATGGCCCGCTATCAGGGGCACGTCGCCGTCTTCCGCGCGACCGTGCCGCTCGGGGGCAAGCCGCCCGAGTTCGCCTTTGCCGAGAAGACGCTCGTCGACAAGCACACCGCCGCGAAGTGGAAGGAACTCGGCCTCGTGCCCAGCGACCTGTCGAGCGACGAAGCCTTCGCCCGGCGCATCCACCTCGACCTGACGGGGACGCTGCCGACGCCGGCGCAGATGAGCGAGTTCCTCGCGAGCACCGCGGCGGACAAGCGCGACAAGCTC
>JAYVTJ010000991.1:0-5774 GCA_043774415.1 Fimbriiglobus sp.
ACGACGAAACGACGGAGCGGCTGAGCCCGCGCGTGCTCGACCGCACCGGGATCATCTTCCTGCAAGAGACCGACGTGAAGAAGGCCATCGACCGGCCGACGGCGCCGATGCCGGGCGTCTCGGCCGCCGATCTCTTCGGGAAGTTCGTGAAGGACGCCGACGATTGCCCGGCCGATTCGTGGGAGCTGGTGTCGCCGGCCGTCGATTGGCTGCGCAGCACCGAAGCGGAGTACGGCCCGCGCATCGAGCTGTCGCCGCGCGTGCAGGGGGGCATCCGCCGGTATTTGGCGAATGCGGCCGCCGTGTTCGAGCCGCGCTTGGCCGCCGACTTCGCGGTGCAGCAGCGCATCCTGCCGGTGCTGCGCGGACGCGGGCCGGGGTTCCTCGCGCGCATCCGACGGTTGCAGGAAATGCTTTTCGAGAAGGGACTGGCCCGCTCGGCGCAGCACGTCGAACGGGCGCTGGCGCAAGCCGAGCAGCAGTTCGGCGAAATCGATTTCCTGGCGTATTGACGAGGCGTTTCACAATGATCGGCGTGCGCATCGAGCGCCGGACGGGCACCGACCGGCAGCCCACCCCGTGGTTCGAAGAGACCATCGACCCCGCAGTCGCGCGCGTTTGGCCGTCGCAATCGGCGAGCGAGAGCGATTGGTTCGCCATCCATTTCGAATGCGGCCATGCCAGCGACTACCGCTTCCGCATCAGCGTCGGCGATGTGCTCGTCGCCACCACCGACCCGGACGACCGCGACATCCCGCCGACGGCCGGGGTGACCGTCGCGCCGTTCGAGTGCCAAGGTAAATTCCTCGCCGATTGGGTCGGCCTCACGGAACTCACCGTCTCGCAGCGCCGCGCCGACGACGACTGGCGCATCCTCCTGGCGCTGCCGCTCGCGGTGACGGCGGGCAAACTCCTGCACGAGGAATTCGAACAGCTTTTCGCGGAACTCGAACGCGAAGCGTCCGAACTCCTGCTCGACATCCACGGCAAGACGCAGGTCGGCCTGAAGCGCGTCGCGGGGATGGCCTCGGCGTCACCCATTGCCGCGCTCGCCCGCTTGCGAGAAACCGTGCGCGAACTCCGCGAGGCGTGGCCCGCGCTCGCTCGCCGACCCGCCAACCGACTGCGCATGACGGCGAGCCGCGAACTCGCGATGGCGGGCCAAGCCGTATCCGAAGGGACCCTCGCCGAAATCGCCCGGGACCCCGGCATGGTCCGCTCCTTCGAGGGCGACTACGCCCTCTACGAGCACCTGCGCGAAGATCCGCGCCCCGATTATCGCATCCCCGAACACCGTACGCTCGCCGATTTTCTCCTGCATTTGCAGGGGCAACTCGCGGGGCTGCGGCCGAAGATCGAAGCGGAGATCGTGTGGCGCGAAGGTCGCAAAGCCTGGCGGAACCACGCCCACGCCGATGGCCAAGCGACCTGGTGGGAGACCGACGACCGCCCGCGCATCGAGGAGCTGCGCCACTGCCTCGCGGAGACGAAAGCGCTCGCGGAGGCGATTCGCCGGCTCGGACAATCGCCGTTCCTGCCGCCGGGACGACCGCTCGCCGATCGGCCGGGGCCGACGCCCCGCTTCCAAAATCTGCCGCACTACCGACGGCTCTTCCACGCCATCGACCGGCACTTCCTGTCGTTCGAGATCACCTTCGAAACGCAGTCGCTGCTCAGCCGGGTGCGCTCGCTGCCGGTGCTGTACGAACTCTGGTGCGCGGTCCGCGTGCTCCGCATTTTGTCGCAGGGATTGCGCCGCACCACGGCCGGCCTCGCCGGTACGTCGCTGGTGCGCTCGACGACGCTGTCGACGAACACGCAGTTCTCGCTCGACCTCAGCGCCGACCGCGCCGTGGACTTCGAGGACGCCGCCGGCAACCGCGTCCGCTTCCGCTATCAGCCGGAGTACCGGAGCGCCCTCAGCGGCGTTGCGTTGCTAGACGGCAGCATTCTGCGGACGCCCGACATGGCGCTGGAGTTCTTTGCGGCGGGGAACGCCGGGCGGATGCCCGACGGCATCCTCGTGCTCGATGCGAAGTACAGCCATGTGCCGCACGCGCTGAAGATCGCCGAACTCGGGCCGAAGTACGGCCGCATCGGCGATCCGCGCACGGGCCGGGTGCTGTCGCGCTCCGTCTGGGCGCTCATGCCCGGCCCGGCCGCGCACCGCGGCGACCGCACCCACCTGCGCGGTTTCGCCACGACAGACAACCTCGGCTTCTGGTCGGCCGATTACGATGGCGTCGGCCCGGCCCACGGCGCGCTGGAGACCCGTCCGACGCGACCGGGAGCTTACGACGCGCTGAAGCAGTTCTTGGCGAAGGCGCTCGCGCATGTCGGAGTGCAGTGGGTCGATGCGGAAGCGGGATGACTCGGTAGCTTGTCGGCCGGCTTTCTGCGAGTCGCGCGGTCGACTCAGGATTTCAGCTTCACACTGCCGAAGAAGATCCGCGCCATCTCATCCGCTTCGGGCCAATCCGGCGCCAGCACGATCAGCATGTAGAGTCGTCCGTGGGCGTGGACCAGCCGGCAATAGCCTTTATTTCCGAGTACCGAATCTTGGAGCTTATACTCTCGACCGGTTTTGCCGTCGAGATTCGCAGGCTTCTGGCCGATCGACCTGATACCGTCGGCGGCGACGTAGACGCTCATCGTCGTTTCGTAGTTTTTTTCTGCCGTGGCCTCGGCGGCGTTGATGACGTTGATTTCGAGGAGTCGGACCTTCTTCCCATCCTCCTTCTCGATTCTCAACTCCGTCGTCCCGGCCTTGGGCTTCCCGAGCGAATCCTGGAAGTGGGCCGTGTACTTGGGCGTATCGATCTGCGTCCACCCGGCCGGAACGACGACGGGCGGGTCGTACGGCGTTCCGAAGAGGCCCCCCGCGGTCCCATCCTTTTCTCGCACTGCGACGTACCAGATCATCACGCCGATGAAGCCGACGGCGAACAGCGCGCCGACGCCGCCGAGCACAAAGATCAGCGGGTTGACCTTCTGCTTCGCGGCCTTCTTACCCGGTTTGCCCTTCTTCCCCTTGCGCGGCGAATCGTCTTCGTCGTCTTCCTCATCCTCCGCGACGACGACCTTCTTCTTGCTTTTGCGCGGCGCTTCGTCCGCATCGTCGTCGAGCGCGACGACCGCCTTCGACTTCCTCTTCGGCTTGGGCGAGTCATCTTCGTCGTCGTCCGCGACGACCTTCGCCTTCGATTTCTTCGGGGCGGCTCCGAAGTCGAACTCCTCGTTGTTCTCGTCTTCGACGATCACCGCTGGCTTGCTCTTCGCCTTCACCGGCACGGCGGCCGCGACGACGGGTTTCGCGGCGACCGGCTTCGGCGCCGCGAGGCTCGCGGGATCGACGAATTCGAAGTCGCTCTCCTCCTCGACGACGGGCACTGGCACGGCGATCACGCCCTGGCAGTTCTTGCACTTCACCTTTTTGCCCGCGGCCGCGTCCGGGGCCACGAGCTTGGCGCCGCAGGAACCGCAAGCGATGGGAATCGGCATGGTACACCGGCGGATGAATGCTACAGGAGGGAGCAGGCAGATCGATTCTAGATAAATCCGCGCGTTCGACCGTCGCTCACGCATCCGGTTCGGAAAAGCTCCCGTCACTTCAGCGGACGGAGGCCCGCGAAGGCGGTCGTCACGAGGAGTCCGCGGGCGTCGGCGACGCGGCAGGTCGGGCCGTCGTGCGAGATCAGCACGACTTCGGCGCCCGCCGCGAATTCGCCGTCGGGGGCCGCGCCCTTGCGCGGAGTCGAGTAGTAGTACGGCTGCGCCGACTCCACCGCGTGCGTGAACCGGTTCGGCGGCGGTTCGATCAGATTGCCGGCGGGCACCCGGGCCGAATCGGGCAGGATCTCCATCTTCGGACGCAGCACATTTTCCACGGTGGCTCTCCTGAGGCGCTAGGGGCCGGGGGCGATCTCCAGGCTCTCGTCGGGCAGCACCTTCGGGGCCAGAATCGGCAAGCAGTGCGCGTGCTCCGCTTCCAGCGAGACGAGCAGGCCAGCCTCGGCCATCTGCTGCAGGTTCGGCAGCGTGTACGGCTCGGCCGCGTTCATATCGACGACGTACCCGAGATCCTTGAGACTCGCGACGGTCATCCGGCTGAGTGGGTTGTTCGGGGCGGCGATGAAGCCGGACATCAGCTCGTTTTTGAAGAGCGATTCGCGCCAGTGGCTGTTCTTGGTGCCGGGGCCGCCGGTGTTTTCGACCGGCACCGCGACCGGGCCCGTCCCGCGCAGGATGCCGAATTCCTTCTTCGCGGCGGCGCCCGTGAAGGTCGGATTGATGCCGTCGGCGCCGGCGAGCAAGCCCTTGTGCGGCCAGATGGTGCCGATGCCGATGACGTGGCCCATCTCGTGGGTGATGACGTCCAGCAGAGTGCCGTTGGCCTGCATCTGGGCGAGATCGGCCGTGTCGAACGACATGATCCCCTTGGCCGGCAGGAAGGCGTTCGCCCCGGCCGAGGCCGGCCGGAGATTCGTGGGCCCGGCTTGGCCGAGGATCAGGCCGGGGCCATCGATCGGCACCCCCTGCGCTTCGATCAGCAGGCCATCGATGACCTGGGTCCCGACGACGACGCTCGGCAGGCTGCCGGTGATCACTTTGGTCCACCGGGCCGCCGCGGCTTTGAAGGCGTTCTTCTGAGTGGGGTTCAGGCCGCCCAAAAACCGGACGACGATCTTGTACGCGGACTGGACTGCGGCGGCCGGAGTGGCCATCACGCCGCTCTGGGCGATGTGATCATCGAACTTCGGCGCTTTCTTCTTGGCCATTTCCGAACTCCTCGGGGGAAGGGGGTTCCAACGGGCATGAGGATAACAGAGCGGCGGAGTCCGCGCGAGACAATTCCTCCGGAAAGGTGCCGGGACGCAAAAAGCCCCGAGCCAAGCTCGGGGCTTCCGCGTTTCACCGGTCGAATCCTAGTGGTTCAGCATGAACTCGGTCGTGTTCATCAGCGCCCAGAACACATCCTGATAGAAGGTCGCGTCGGTCGCGGGCACACCGACGATCGCTTCGCCGGGGACTTTGCCGGTCGGCTTGCCGACGGGCGGCTTGACAGGCGGTTTCACCGGAGCGACGACCGGCGTCGTCGCGGGGGGCTTCGTGCCGGTGCCGGTGCCCGGGGTGGTGCCGGTCTTCGGCGGTTCGTCGCGCTTCGGCACGATGATGCCGTCCTGGATGTCGATGAGGGCCGACAGTTCTTTCGGCGTGGCGTGGCGACTCACGGTCGTGAGGAAGAGATCATCGATCACGGCCGAGGCGAGGGCCTTGCCTTGGAGTTTCTTGTGCTTGGCCATAATGCCATCCACGACGTTGCTCCCCTTTTTCATGATCGCGGTGTTCAGTTCGCCGCCGTTCATCATGAGCAGGGCTTGGACGACGGTGCCGTTGAAGGTGAGTTCATTGCCTTCGTCGTCGCCGAAGTTCCGCACCAGCTTCTCGAGCCAGTTCTCGCGGTTGCGACCGCGGACCTTCTTGTCCACGACTTCGTCGTCCGATTTCGTGGCCTGGGTCAGCGAAGTGTGGAGCACTTCGGGCGAGAGCGCCTTCAGCGGCATGCGGGCGAAGTAAGGGTTGTACTTCTCGTCGGCGTAGTCCTTGCTGGCGACGTGGCTGAGGCCGTAGACGTCGCTGTTGCAGATCGATTCGATGAGGGCCTTGCTGTCGTAGCCGTACTTCGCGAAGTCGGAGGCGAGCTTCTCGAGGAGTTCCGGATGGACTACTTCATTGTGGCTGCCGAAGTCGTCGATGGTCGGTTCTTTGTTCAA
>JAYVTJ010000992.1:0-8217 GCA_043774415.1 Fimbriiglobus sp.
GGCAAGACGCGCTTCGGTCAGTCGTGCCTCATGGCGCGCCGGCTCATCGAAGCGGGGGTGCGGTTCGTCACGGTGAACATGTTCGAGACGGTCTTCGACGAGGTAACTTGGGACATCCACGGCTCGCGGCCCTTCACCGACATCAATGAAATGGGCAAGCAGGTGGTGCCGAACTTCGACCGGGCCTACAGCGCGCTGATGAGCGACCTCAGCGAGCGCGGTTTGCTCAAGACGACGATGGTGATTGCCACCGGGGAATTCGGCCGGACGCCGAAGATCAATCCTGCCGGCGGCCGCGACCACCACCCCGGCGTCTGGAGTATGCTCATGGGCGGCGGCCCGCTGAAGGGGGGCGTGATCGTCGGCGAATCGGACGAGCACGCCCACGCCCCCAAGACGCGACCCGTGACGGCCGGCGAAGTCGCGGCTACGGTGTTCAAGGGCTTGGGCCTCGATCACCACAAGGAACTCCCCGGCCCGCAGGGGCGACCGATTCCCGCGACCGAGTATTCGATGAAGCCGATCGCCGAACTGATTTGAAAGGATGGCCATGAACGCGGTCGATTTGCCATATGCGACGGGCTCCGAGATCGGAGGCCGCTGGGTCACGGGGCTGCGCCGATTGCCGACGGAAAACGAACTCCCCTGTTCGGACGGGATCCCCGTGGAAACGGCCTGGCACCGCGACTCGGCCACCCTGCTGCTCGACTCCGTTCGCCGGTATTCCCGCGATCGGGCCGACTGGTGGTGCGCCGCGGATATGTTCCTGTACTTCAACCTCGACATGGTGAAGAACAAGGACTTCCGGGGCCCCGATTTCTTCTTCGTGAAGGGCGTGCCGAAACGGCTGCGCAATTCCTACGTAGTCTGGGAGGAGGGCGGACACTTTCCCAACGTTATCGTGGAATTGGTTTCCGATTCCACCCGGGCGAAGGACTTCGGCGAGAAGAAAGCCATCTACGAGAAGGTGTTTCAAACGCCCGAGTACTTCATCGTCGAACTCGACGGCGCATCGATCGAAGGCTGGCGACTCGTCGGTGAGAAGTACAAAGAAATCAAACCGGTCGGTGGGAAGCTCCGGTGCGAGCAACTCGGGCTCGATATCGGACTCGATCCGGACACCATTCCCCACGATTACCTACTGTTTCAACCCGCTATTTTTCCGCGGTTCTATTACCCCGATGGCCGCTTGGCACCGACGCCTTACGAGGCTGCACTCGCCGAGAACGAAGCCGAGCGTCAGAAAGCTGTGGCCGCGACAAAGGCCGTCGTCGAAGCCAACTCCCGCAATGCGGCTCTGCTGCTAGAACTCGAGGCGCTTAAAGCCAAACTCGCCAACCAACCTTCCTGAGCCGGAGTCGAAATGCCCGAGAACGATGACGAAGATCGCCCCCGCCCGCGCCGCTCCGAAAATGATGATGACCGCGCCGAACGACCCCGTCGCCGGCGCGACGAAGACGACTACGAAGATCCCGGCGATCGCCGCGCCCGGCGCGGGCGCGGCGGCGACGCGACCGGCGGGCTGATCCCCTACAAGAACGCCAAAGCGCTGGCGTCTTACTACTGCGGCGTCTTCGCCCTCATCCCCTGCCTCGGCGCCATCCTCGGGCCGATCGCGCTGATCCTTGGCTTCATGGGTCTCTCCTACGCCAACAAAATGCCGGAGGCCAAGGGCAAAGCTCACGCCATCGTCGGCATCGTGCTCGGCGGCCTCGTGACGCTCGCCCACATTGCCGCCGTCGCGCTGATGGGCCTCGGTGCCGCCGGCCGCTGATCCCCGGAGTTCTCCATGCGTTTCGCCTCGATCATCCTGTTCGCCGGACTGCTGGCTCCGCTCGCCGGCGCCGGCGAACTCGCCGTATTCCCGCCGGCGGTCGCCCTGACTGGCCCGCAGGCCTCCGCGCAGCTCTCCGCCTTCGATTCGACGGCCGGCCGCGCCACATTCGAGATGACCGCGACGGCGCAATTTGCCAGCGACAACCCGCGCATCGCCACTGTGGATGCGAACGGCGTCGTGAAGCCGACCGGCAACGGCGCGACGACCATCGCCGTGGCGCAGGGAGGCCGCACGGCCAAAGTGCCGGTGACGGTGGCGGAGTTCGACAAGCCACGCGCACGGTCGTTCGCCAATCACATCCAGCCGATCCTGATGCGGGCGGGCTGCAATTCGGGAGCGTGCCACGGCGCGCTCGCGGGGAAGGGGGGATTCAAACTCTCGCTCCGGGGCTACGATTCCGAAGCCGATCACTTCGCGATGACGCGCCAGGCATTGGCTCGCAGGATCGACCGCGATGACCCCGATGCGAGCTTGCTGCTGAAGAAGGCGACCCGCGCGATGCCGCACGGCGGTGGGACGCGCTTCGCCAAGGATTCGGAGAACGGCAAGATTCTCCGCGACTGGATCGCGGCGGGAGCGGACGGGCCGAAGACGAGCGATGCAACGCTGGAGAAGATCGAGGTCTTCCCGCCCCGACTGCTGGTGAAACCGAAGGACGGATTCCGAGTGTCCGTTTCCGCCCGCTATTCCGATGGATCGATCGAAGATGTGACTCGCTGGGCCAAGTTCTCGAGCAGCGAAGAGACCGTCGCCACCGTCGATGAGGACGGCGCGGTCGCGGTCGCCGGTCGCGGCGAGACCGCCATCGCGGTGCTCTTCGGCGGCCGCGTCGTCACGGCGACCGTGACTGTGCCTTTCGCGAATGTAGTCGCCGACGCCGCCTTCGCGAATACCGTCAAGAACAACTTCATCGACGAGCCGATCCTCGAGAAGTTGAAGTTGCTCCGCCTGCCGCCGTCGGCGGATTGCACCGATGCCGAGTTCGTCCGCCGGGCGTACCTCGACACCTGTGGCATTTTGCCGAAGCCCGCCGAGGTCGATGCGTTCGTCGCCGAGAAGGGCGCCGACAAGCGCGCGAGGCTCGTCGATGCGCTCTTGGCGCGCCCGGAATTTGTGGACTACTGGTCCCACAAGTGGAGCGACCTCCTGCTGATTTCGACGCGGAAGCTCTCGCAGCAATCGGTTTGGGGCTTCCATCGGCAGATCCGGTCGAGCGTCGCGGACAACAAGCCCTGGGACCAGTTCGCCCGCGATCTCCTCACCTCCTCCGGCAGCACGCTCTCCACCGGCTCGGGCTACTTCGTCCTCCACAAGGATGTGTCCGACCTCGCCGAATCGACGGCCCTCACCTTCCTCGGCACGTCGATCACCTGCGCCCGCTGCCACAACCACCCGCTCGAAAAGTGGACGCAGGACCAATACTGGCAGATGGCCAACCTGTTCAGCCGCGTGGGGCTGAAGAACGGGGATCGCCCCGGCGAGGTGCTCGTGCGCAGCCTCGATTCCGGGGATGCCCTCCACCTCCGCCGCGGGATCGCGATGGCGCCGACGCCGCTCGGCGGGAAGCCGATGCCGGGCGACAGTGCGCGGGATCGCCGCGACTACTTCGCCGACTGGCTCACGGAACCGGGCAATCCCTTCTTCGCGCGGGCCATCGTCAACCGCGTTTGGAAAAACTACATGGGCCGGGGGCTGGTCGAAGCGGAGGACGACCTGCGCGATACGAACCCGCCGACCAACGCCGAACTGCTCGATGCCCTCACGAAGGATTTCGTCGAGCACAAGTTCGATCTGAAGCATCTGATGCGGACGATCCTCACCTCGGCCGCTTACCAGCGGTCGTCGAAACCGCTGCCAGGGAACGCGGACGACGATCGCTTCTATTCGCACTACCTCCTGCGGCGTTTGTCCGCCGAAGTCATCCTCGACGCGTATTCGGACATCGCGGGCGTGCCGACGAACTTCGGGCAAGTCTCTATCGGCAGCAGCGGCGGCAGCGCGACCAGCACTCTCTATCCCGCCGGGACGCGGGCCATGCAACTCCCCGATTCGCAACTCGTGTCGCGCTTCCTCGATGCCTTCGGCCGCGCGGAGCGCAGTCAGACGTGCTCGTGCGAAGTGGCGAAGGATTCGAGCGTGAGCCAGGCCCTCCATCTGAACAACGGCCAGACACTCAACGACAAGCTGCGCGACAAGAACTCGGTGGTGAACCGCTGGCTGAGCGACAAGCTCGACGACGGCGCGATCGTGGAGCGGGTGTTCCGATTGGCGCTGGCCCGGTCGCCGACTGCGGCGGAAGGCAAAGCCCTCGCGAATGCCCTGGGGGAGGCCCGCGGGGAAAGCCCGGCGGCGCACCGCGAGGCCATCGAAGACGTGATCTGGGCCGTGCTGACCGGCAAGGAATTCCTCTTCAACCACTGAGTCCACCATGCTGCGCCGCCTCTCCGCGTTCGCGCTGCTCGCGATTATCGTAACGCACGCGAACGCCGCTCCGCCGGTCTCGGCCGTGGCGTATTCGAGCGACGGCAATCGGCTGGCCGCCGGCACGCGTGGGACGGCGTATCTGATCGACTCCAAGACGGGAGCGATCGCGAAAGAGTACGCCGGCCAATCGGAACGTGTCACCGCGCTGGCATTCTCCCGCGATGGATTGCTCGCCGTGGCGAGCGGCGTTCCGGGGAAGTCGGGCGTCGTCCGACTCTACAATTCGCTCGATGACAAATCCGCACAGCCGAGCGTCGAGATCGCCGCGCATGCGGATGCCATCTACGCCCTCGACTTCAGTCCGGATGGCAAGTCTCTGGCGAGCGCCGGCTACGACCGCACCGTGAAAATCTGGGACGTCAAAGCGACCGATAAGCCGGCGCTGATTTTGAAGGATCACAGCGATGCGGTCTACGCCCTGCGCTTCCATCCGGAGGGCAAACTGCTGGCGACCGGCTCGGCGGATCGCACGGTGAAGATCTGGGACACCGCCACCGGCAAGCGACTCTACAGCCTCGGCGATTCCACCGATTGGGTCTACGCGCTGACGTGGTCCCGCGACGGCAAGCGGCTCTTCGCGGCGGGGGTCGATAAGAGCATCCGCGTTTGGAATGCCGATGCGAACGGGGGCAAACTCGCGCAGTCGCAGTTCGCCCACCGCGCCGGCGTGCTGAAGCTGGTCGGACCCGACGCCGACGGCACCCTCTACTCGGTGGGCGAAGATCGCACCGTGAAAGCGTGGAATTCGACGACCCTCAAGGAAGCGACCCCGCTCCCCGCGCAACCCGAGAGCATCCTCGCGGCTGCGCTGCGGCCCGATGGCGCTCAGCTCGCGCTCGGGCGATTCGACGGTGTCTTCGAATTGATCGACCCGAAGACCGGTAAGGTCCAGCACACGGCGCTGCCCGCGAAACCGAAGCCGTCGGAGGTGAAGGATCGCTACCCGCGACTCGATGTGAAGGGGAGCACCGAATCGGCGAAGACCGCCGCGAAAATCGCGTGGCCCTGCACGATCGAGGGCGCGCTCGCCCGCCCCGGTGAAACGGACTTCTACCGCTTCGACGCCAAAGCGGGTGACGAACTCGGTTTCGAAATCCTCGGCGCCGCGCTCGACGCCAAGAAGTTCGACCCGATCCTGACACTCACGGACGAGACGGGCAAAGTCCTCGGCGATTCACTCTCGAATCTGCTCGGCTACCGCGTGCCGAAAACCGGCACCTACGCGATCTCCGTGTCCGACCGCGAGTTCCGCGGCGGGGCCGACATCGCTTACACGCTCTCGGTCGGGCCGATCCCAATCGTCACCGGCGTCTTCCCGCTCGGCATCCCGCGCGGCGTCGAAACCGCCGTGCGACTGCGTGGAGTCAACCTCGGCGGCGGCGACGGCATCGTCGTCAAAATGATCGCGCCGGCGACCGCCGAGTTCGGCAGTCGGCTACCCGTGCCGCTCCCGAAAATCGGCGACGCGGCGCCGCTCGGGACTGCTTCCGTCACCATCGGCGAATTCCCAGCCACAACTGACAAGACGTTGACAGTACCCGGCACCTACGACGGTGCGCTCGCGGAAGGCGAGTCGCAGTCGATCGCCTTTTCGGCGAAGAAAGGAGAAAAGTTCGCGGTCGAAGTCCTCGCGGCCCGGCTCGGGTCGAAACTCGATTCGATCATCGAAATCGTCGATGACGCCGGCAAGCCGGTCGAGCAGGCGACGCTGCGGAGCGTCTCGCAGACTTTCTCGACATTCCGCGATCACGACTCCCAAGCCCCCGGCATCCGCCTCGATACCTGGAACGAGCTGCGGACGAACGACTACCTCTACGCCGGTTCTGAACTGATGCGGATCAAAGCGCTGCCGAAGAACCCGGATGACGATTGCCAGTTCGTGCAGCTCGACGGCAAACGCCTCGGCTTCCGGGGGACCACGCCGACGCACCACGCGCAGAACTCGCCGATGTACAAAGTCGAATTCCACCCGCCCGGTTCGACTTTCCCGCCGAACGGCCTGCCCGTCTTCCCGCTCCACTCCCGCAACGACGACGGCGGCCCCGGCTTCGGCAAGGATTCGTTCCTGCTATTCGAGGCGCCGCGCACCGGCGAGTATCGGGTGAAGGTCCGCGACGCGCGCGGCGCCGGCGGCGAGCAGTTCGGTTTCCGCCTCACCGTGCGGTCGCCCAAGCCCGACTACACCCTCTCGGTGACTCCGAAGGATCCGAAAGTGTGGAAGGAGGGCGGCATCCCGATCACGATCACCGCGATCCGCACCGATGGCTTTCAGGGGCCGATCCGCGTGCGCTTCGACAAGTTGGCGGCGCCGTTCGCCGCACCCGATACGATCATCGAAGCCGAGCAGCCGAGCGCCGCGGTGACACTCTTCGCGAGCGGCGCGGCCGCGCCGAGCGGGCCATTCCGCATCGTCGGCGAAGCCGAGATCGAGGGGAAGATCGTGGCGCGCGAAGTTTCGGGCGGGGTGCCGTCACTCGTCGACGCCGGGGAATTGCGGACGCAGACGGGCGCCACATCCGTGAGCATCCGACCGGGGCAGGAGGGCAAACTCCGGGTGAAGATCGAGCGGCTCAAGGGCTTCACCGGCCGGGTGCCGGTCGAGGTGCGCGGCTTGCCGCACGGCGTCCGCGTCGAGAACATCGGCCTCAGCGGCATATTGATTCTGCCCGATGAGACCGAGCGCGAGATTGCGATCTTCGCCGAAGCGTGGGTGAAGCCGATGGAGGTGCCGTTCGTGGTGCTGTCCAAAGTCGAGAAGAACGGCACCGAGTTCGCCGCGAAATCGGTGCTGCTCAAGATCGAGAAGTAATCGCTTCAGCGAGCGCACGACACGACAATTTTCAGACCGATCATTCCGGTGAATCCTATGAATCGCTCGATCACCGCTTTCGCACTGTCGATCGCGATCCTGTCCGGTTGCAATCCGTCCCGGCCGGCGGCGGCGACACCGGAATCGAGCGATCCGATTTCGACTTCCCGAACTGCGGATTCGCGGCCGAAGACAGCGCCCGACACCGCACCGACGGCGCCGACGACTCCGGCCGTGCCATCGCCAATCGTGCCCGCCGTAGCAGCCGACGACAAAATCGTTCCGTTCGATCTGGCGCCGCTCGGCATTTTTGCGCTCATCGACGTGCCGAAGAACGCCAAGACCGAATGGCGCTACGATTGGCTCCAGATCGGGGCATCGAGCAAGTCCACGCTCACAATCGGCTTCGGCACATTCGACTTCGTCAAAAAGAAAAAGGAATACGTGGACAATCAATACGGCACGTTCAAGCGGATGATCGTGGACACCCCGGACACGCTGGTGGTGGAAACAGACAGGTTCGGGGCGGTCTTCCACATGCACGTCAACGTCGAATGCGGCGGAGAGACTTACTACATCTCGCACACCGAATGGCTGACGAGCGAGAAAGAGGCCGAGATCTGCGTGCGGGCCGCGAAGTCTTTGCGCCAGACCGATGCCCACAAGAAGAGCGAGGCCGGAATCGCGGCCGCATTGGCGGCCCTCCGCAAGGCGTCCGCGAAGATCGACCGAAAATTCGGCCGGTACAAGATCACACTGCGCGGCGACGATGCGACCGATGCGGCCGTCGCCGAGGCCGGCAAAATCCCGCACATCGAAAAGCTCGTCCTCCTCCATGCCGGTGAACTCACGCCGGCCGGCTTGGGCGGGCTGGCCGGGGCGAAAGACTTCGAAGTGGTCTCGTTCCAGGGGGCCGAGACGACCGACGCCCAGTTGATCTCCATGAAATCGCTGACGAATGTCCTCGGGTTCCATTTTTCGAAGACCTCGGTGACCGGCGCCGGGCTGAGCCATCTCGCCGGTTTGACGCAGCTCGAGTCCCTCGATGTCGCCGGCCACGAGATCGACGATGCCAGCTTGATCCATT
>JAYVTJ010000993.1:0-10351 GCA_043774415.1 Fimbriiglobus sp.
GGCGAGACCCACCGCAGGCTTCCGTAGCCCGCGGTGGGTCTCGCCGACTCGACCACACCCTGCGGCTCCGCCAAATTCCGGAGGCACCCCCGATGGGCAGATCCGCGAATCCGCACCCGACAATCTCACCACCGGTAGTTCGCCTGCAGGAAGAACAGGTTCGTGTCGAAGCCCCCGGTTTGACCGGCCGGGGCCGTCCGCTTCAGGAAGTCCCCCGCGTAGAGGTGGGCGTAGCCGACCAGCACGTCCGCGTGCTTGCTCACATGGAAGTTCGTGATAAAGTCGAGTTCGTTCCCCACGTCTTTCCCGGCCCGGCCCGTCGGGTCGTATCGCACCACGTTGCCGCCCGCGTTGTAGAGGGCGTCGCGCTCGTCCGCCAGCTTGAAGTGGTGGTACTGCACGTTCAGCGTCAGCCACTTCGTCGGATACAGGTACAGGTGCGCGCTCGCGGCCTCGATGTTCTGCCGGCCGACCTGATCGGTCCAGCCGAAGTAGTAGTGGCCGAACGGGTAGAGCTGGTTGAAGGTGTTCTGCGGCCCGCGGCCGGGGGTGCCGTCGCCCGAGGCGATGTCGTAGTAGCCCCAGATCGTCGGGTTCCACGGCAGGCACTTGAAGTTGTAGCCGAGGCCCGCGGTCGCCATCCCCGCGACGATATCCTGGCTCGCCTGCCGGCCGAGCTGCAGCGCGGCTTCGAAGTCCCAGAGCACGTTGTTCTGATCGCCGGCCGTGCGGGCGCCGAGCGTGTTCACGGTGTAGTTGCCGCGCTGAATCCCCTGCTGCACGACCGTGTTGTTGTTCGTGAGTACGTAGTCGTAAATGTCGATGCTCGTGCCCTTCTTCGGCCGGTAGCTCAGGTTCACCCCGGAGAAGTTCTGCTGGTTGTCGGCCCAGTCGAACTCGTTCGTCTTCGGGATCACCGGCTGCGTCCAGAAGGCGTTGAAGTCCCACTTCTCGCCGGTCCGCAGCACGCTCACCCCCTGGAAGGTGCGGCGCGTGTTCGCCCAGTCGAGCGTCGACACGAGGCGCTGCGAGCCGAAGAGCAGCTCCTGCCGGCCGACGCGGAGGTAGGCGGCCTTGCCCATCACGTCGGCGAGTTTGAAGTCGGCGAAGAGGTTGAGGATGTCGAAGCCGGTCTGGTCGATGGCGAGCGAGGGCAGATCTTGACCGCCCGAGAACGAGGCGATGCCTTCGGCGAAGAAGCGGACGCGGTCTTGGTACCAGAGGTCGGCGTAGAGGCGCTGCCGCGTCAGCGTGTAGGAGTTGTCGCGCTGGCCGAGGCGGCTGTTGTACTCGTTCATCTGCCGCACCCACGACTGCCCGCCGAGGCTGAGCAGGAAATCGTCGCCGATCCGCATGCGTTTCAGCGGGTCGTAGAAGTCGTGTTCGGTGTTTTTGGGGTCGTCGAGGTAGCGGAAGTCGAGGTCGAACGAGGATTGGCCCATCAGGGCGAAGCGCGGGTACGGGTACTTCGGCGGCGCCGCGCTCGGCGTGCCCCGCACGGCGTCGAGAATCGAGTAGTAGCCCGGCCCCGTCGGCGGAATCGAGAACATGCCCGGGCGCGGCTGCGGCCGCACCGACGGGACGTTCTTGAAGTCGAACCCGGCGTCGGCGCAGGTCGCACACGGAACCGCTGCAGGCGGGACGGGGACCGGCAACTCGGCGGCGGCGACCGCGGCGTCCGGCGCATCGGGCAACGCGACGATGGCGGCCTTCGTCGGCTCCGGGATCACCGGGAGTTGGGCCGGCGCTTCGGCCCAACTCATCGACGAGAGTCCGAAAAGCGAGCAGGCGACGGCCGGGAGTGCCAAGGGACGCAGGAAACGGTTCATCGGGCACCTCGAGACGTGCGGAGTTCAACCGATGATCCTTTCGGACGGATTGCGACGGGTGGGCCAGTGAGTCCGGTGCGTCCGGTGCGGAGAAATGGTGGGCGCGGCCGCGGATCTGGACCAGTCCCCCCAGGGCGGACAACCCGCAGGATCGGAGTGGGGCAGGGAGCGTCCGTCCGATTACACGCCGCCCCCGAAGCCGCTGTCGGCGGCGTAGTTCTCGTAGCGCATGTACTGCTTCAAGTACGCCAGCGTGATCTCCCCCGTCGGGCCGTTGCGCTGCTTCGCGATGATCACTTCCAGAATGTTGTCCTCCTGGCCGCCGTCGAACTTGCCGGGGCGGTGCAGCATCATGCAGGTGTCGGCGTCCTGCTCGATGCTCCCCGACTCGCGGAGGTCGCTCAGCCGCGGCTTGTGGTCCTGCCGGTCTTCGGAGGCGCGGTTCACCTGCGCGAGCGCGATCACCGGGATTTTCAGTTCCCGCGCGAGGAACTTCAGCCGCCGGCTGATCTGCGCCACCTGCTCCTGACGCGGATCGCGGCGGTTCTCCGGGTCGATGAGCTGGAGGTAATCGATGATGACGAGCTTGATGTCGTGGCGCAGCTTCAGCCGGCGGGCGTTCGCCGAGATGCGGAGCATCCCCTGCGCGGGGGAATCGTCGATGAAGAGCTTCACGGGGTTGTTCCGCGGGCCCTTCAGCTGATCACCGGCCGCGATGAGCTTCTGCATGTCGTCGGAGCCGAGCTGGCCCTTGCGGAGCTTGTGACTATCGACGCGCGCCTGGCAGCAGAGCAGCCGCTCGGCGAGTTCGATGCGCGACTGCTCGAGGCTGACGAAGAAGACCGGCAGCCGCTCTTCGACGATGATGTGCCGGGCGATATTTAGCGCGAACGCGGTGTTGTGAACGCAGACGTCATTCGCCACGAAGTTGTGGGTGTCGGGGATTGTGAGATCGTAGACCCGCTTCGGTCCGAGCGCTTCGACGGAGACGATCCGATCCCAGTAGACCTCGCTCTCGGCGAGCGCTTCGAGCGCCGGTGCGCCGACGGCGCGGGCGAGGCGCTTCAGACGCGGTCGGCTCAGTCCGCGCGTGCCGACGTGCAGGTTCGTGCGCGGATCGAGTCCCGCCGAGGCGGCGATGCTCGCCCACGAACGCCCGCTTCGGGCGGCATCGAGATAAGCCCAGACCTCGGCGGGGATCGTGTCGCGGCAGACCTTCGCCCGTTTCGCGTTCAACTGTGCGAGTCCATTCGAGAGGGATTGTTCCTTCCCGAAGATGCCGATGTCGCGGGCGAAGGTGCGGATGCTCTCCTGATGCGTTATGTCGAGTTGCCAGGCTTGCCGCCGCGCTCCGCGATAGAGGATGCGGCGCTCGCGCAGGCTCGCGATGATTCCGAATCGGAGGAGCAAGTGCTGCACTTGCCGTGTCAGGCGTTCCGAAACCGAGGCGTAGCCGATCTGCGTCTGGCCTTCCGCATGCACAGTCGCCCAGCCATCGGTGGCAAAGAGGCGATTGAGGAACAGCGCCACCTGACGGGCCGGCGCGCGGAAGATGGCATCGGGGACGAACTTCGCCCGCGAGTTGCAGCCCCAGAGCCCGAGTTTGCGCAGCCATTGAGTGATCGGATTTCGAGTCGTGGATCGGAGGCCGATCAGCGTGCCGGCTTCAACGGGCAGCGAGACGAGCTTGCAGACCCGCTCGAAATCCTGCGCGGATGGGACGGTTTTCCCCTTCGTCCATTGCGTCACGAGGCTGGGCGAAACGGACAGCGCTCGCGCGATCCGTCGGGAAGTGCGGCGGACCTCGACCGCGTCGCGGAGGATTCGGGCGAAGACTTCTCGCTCCGCCGAGATCGCGGCTTTATCGCCGGCGACGAGCAGTGTCTCCGTACGACCATTCGCCCAATTTTCCATGCGGATTTGTACGCCGCCGAAGTCGCGGGCCGCGGCCGAGAACTCGTCGCGCAGGCGCGGATTCGAGTTCGTGAATTCCGGCGTGGTGTCGGTGAGACCACCGTCGCCGATGAGGTAGCCGAGGAGCTTCGCCTCGCAATCGCGCATCGTCTCGGTGCCGAAAATCGGGAGCGTACGCGGCACGGCGATCCGCGCGCCCGGCTGAAGTTCCGAGAGCGGTATCCAACCCTTCAGGGTCCGGAACGGGTGCGAGGCCGTCGTTTCGATCACGCGGCCCAATCGCGTCCGGACACGGAAGACCGGCTTCAGCCCATCGTCGACGAAATTCCCGATCGCGGCGGAGCGGAACTTCCAATCGCTGCCGAGCGATTGAACGGTGCCCTGGCATCCGTTCACGAGTTCCGCAATCGTGCGGATCGAACCATCCGGCTGGACGATTTCGCTCGACCCGGCGAGGCACTTCCCCACGCTCGGCCGCGCGGCGATGATGATGAGTTCGTTGTTCTGCAAGCCGGCGGTGATGTTGTCCAATTCCACATAGCCGGTCGGGATGCCCGACACCGAGAGGTGCGAGGTGCTCAGGCGGGCGTCGATGCGGTTGAAAGCTTCGGTGATCGTTTTGTCGAGCGTGAAGGTCTCCCCGGTCGTCCCCTTTTCGGCGATCTCGAGGATCTTGCGCTCGGCTTGGCCGAGGAGTTCGTCGGCGCTCATCACGCCGTCGTAGGCGTCGCGCAGCAGCTCCGTGTTCGTGTGGATGAGGTTCCGGATGACCGCTTTGTCGCGGACGATGCGGGCGTAGTACTCGGCGTTCGCGGCCGTCGGCGCCGACTCCCAGAGTTCGCCGAGGTAAGCGGGGCCGCCGACGTCTTCGAGCTGCTTGCGGGCTTTGAGAGTCTCGAACAGGATGACGAGATCGACCGGCTTCCCCTCGTTGTAGAGGTCGCTGATGGCCTGGAAGATCTTCTGGTGGGCGTCGTAGTAGAAGTTGTCGATGCGGATGATGGTCTGGACGTCGTTGAGCGCGGCGTTGTCGCGCAGCACGCTGCCGATGACGCCCTTCTCGGCATCGCGGCTCTGCGGCGGTAAGCGGTCCTGCGGGAACGGGTCGGCCATGCGGGTGATCCTCGGGCCGGATAGTTTACGGAACGGCGCATCACCGGTCGTTCACCACCACGAGCACCTCGCAGTTGCGGGTGTAGTCGTAGCGCCGCGCGGCGATGCGGTACGGCGGCACCGCGAAGCGCTCGACCCACTGCTCCCATTGCGGCGCGGTCACGAACAGATACGACGGATGCGGCATCGCGAGGAACGCCGCGGCGTCCTCGGGGGAGCGCAATCGTTCGACTTTCCGGCCGACGTAGAAGGTGATGCTCGGCTGCGTGTACTCGTGGCTGCCGACGCGGACATCGCGCTGCAAGTCGCGGGCTCCGGATTCGGCGACGAGCACCTTCACGGCCTTCGCCCGGTCCACGACCACCGGCGGCTCGGCGACGAGCAGTCCCACGAAGAGCAGCGTCGAAGTGGCGAGGGCGGCGACAGCCCATTGCCGCCGGCCGTGTCGGGCGAAGTGGGCGAAGAGTCCGGCGCCGAGTAGCGGGAGCAGTCCGATGGGTGCCCACCATTCCAAGCCGGGGATGTCGCGCAGCTTGCGGGTGAACTCCCAGAATTCCAAGGCTCCGCCCGCGACGAGCATCGCACCCGCCACGGACAATCCCGTGAGCGCGAAGCCGGCAATGCCGACGTTCCGCACCCAGTTCGGCATCGCGAACTCGCCGCGCATCCAGCGGACGACATAGCTCGCCGTGAGGATCGCGAGCGCCGGGTAGATCGGGGCGATGTAGTGCGGGAGCTTCGTGGCCAGCGGCGTGAAGAGCGCGATGACCACGGTGACCCACAGGAGCAGGAAGCGCACAGCGCGGCGCTCGGGACCGCCGAGCCGCGACCGCGTCCACTCGTCGCGCAGCACGCCGATCAGGAACGCGCTCCACGGGGCGAAGAAGACGAACGCGACGCCGTAGTAGTAGATCCACGGCCCGCGGTGGTTCTCCATCGGCTCCTGCGAGCGGCCGATGTGCTCCTTCAAAAAGAAGGCCCAAGTCCACTCCCCCTTCGTCTCGGCCGTCACGATCGCGTACCACGGCACCGCGACGAGGATCCAAACGACGATGCCGCCGATCATCCGGCGGTCGAAGAGCCGGCGCACTTCGCGGTGCCACAGCAAGTAGCTCCCGATAATGGCGACGGGCAGCACCAGCCCGATTGGGCCTTTCGTGAGCATCGCGAGCGCGCTCGCGGCGCCGCACGGGAGGTACCAGCTCCGCCGGCCGTTTTCGTGGCCGCGCCAGAAGGCCCAAAAGTAGAGCAGCAGGAAGAAGACGAGGATGGAGTCGGGCGTGCAGGCGTGGCTGAGCTTGGTCAGTTCGATCGTCGAGGCGGCGATCAATCCCGCGAGGAGGCCGGTGGTCGCATCGAACATCCGCCGGCCGAGGCCGTAGGTGAGCAGGACCGACCCGAGATAGGCGAGCGCGGAGGGGAGGCGGGCGGCGAATTCATTGACGCCGAAGGTGTCGTAGCTGAGCTGCAGCAGCCAGTAGAGGAAGATCGGCTTCGCGGTGCGGAGTTCCCAGTTGAAGAGCGGGACGATGCGGGTGCCGACTTCGGACATCTCGCGGGCGCACTCGGCGTTCACGCCTTCGTCGTCGTCCCAGAGCGACGGTGCGCCGAGGTCGGGGAACGCGAGCGCGGACGCCACCGAAAGCAGCACGAGGCAGTGTCCGAACGGGCCGGTCGCCAATCCCCGCATTCCGTCCTCCTGAGGGATGCCAGCTTACGGGAAGCGCGGGGGGAGCGTCAGCGCCAGTTCCGGTTCGCCCGATCTCGTAAGGTCACGCTCCGCGTGACGCCGGGATGAATGGAGTTCCGGATGTCCGGAAGGTGGCGTCACGCGGAGCGTGACCTACCGGAGCGGCTCCGATCCCGTTGCCACCTTTCACTTCGCACGGTCGCGGAATTCGTCGTGGCAGCGGGCGCATTGCGCCTTCGACGCGGCGAACGCCGCGTTCGCATCGGGGAGGTCGGACATCCGCAGCGCGCGCTCCAGCTTCCCGGCTTCGATGTCCGCGGCGGTGAGGTGCTCGGCGAATGCGGCCTCCTTCGCCATCGGGAGCCGGGCCACTTCGCGGTAGGCTTCGAGCAGCAGCAGCGCTTCGCCGGCGGAGTCGCCCGGCTTCATCCAACCGGCCTCCTTCGCCGTCTTCAGCTTATCCCACAGCGCGTCGATCTCGACCATCCGCCGGGTGAGGTCGGGGACGTGGCTCATCGAAGGAAAGTCGCTCGGCGCGCGATCGAGTTCATCCTTCGTCGGTCGCTTCAGCGTCCGCGGGAGTCCGATCAGCCCCTTGTAGCGTGCGTCCGTGCCGGCTTCTTTCAAGTACGCTTCGGCGTCCTCGAGGGTGTACTGCGGATCGAGGCAGAGCCGGATCGCGGCGGCAGCGGCCGGACCGCGGTGCTTCCCGTGATGGCAGTGGACGTAAACTGGGCCGGGCAAATCGCGCACGGCCTTCGCCAGTTCCAACGCCCGCGCGCGGGGGATGCCGTCGTATCCCACGGGCAGGTGGACGTAGCGCAGGCCGTGCTTCTGCGCCAATGCGACATCCGGCGTCGCCCCATCGACGGAGATGATCGTCTTGAAGCCGAGCCGCTTCAATTCGATGAACGCGGCTTCGCCTTCCGGACCGCTGCCGCTGGAGAGTTCCGGCCCGACGCAGATCCTATTGTGAAGTGCCGGCGAAGCGTCGGCCGAGTTCGCCGCAGTGATTATCGCCCGCAGCTCATCCCCCGGCAAGTCATTGGAGAAGGACCGGACGGAGCCGTCGGCCATCGCCGCGAGGAAGGTCTTCCCGAAGTGGCCGCCGAGCTTCGGCAGCGGTTGATTGCGGTCGTAGAGAAGCACTTCGGGCATCGTCCAGGGCACCGCTTCTTCCGCTTCGACAATCATAATGGTGTTCGAAGTGCCGTCGGGCAAGTCTTGGAACTTCGGGCCGGGAAAGCCATCCGTGAAGAGGGCCGCTGGGGGGGCGTCGGGCCGACTCGCGATGACGCGATAGTGGGTGTAACCGGGTGGAGTGTTTTCCGACTCGGCCTTCGGATGACGCAAAGTTCTCGGCATCATCGCGATGAGTTCGATGTTGTTGGGGCCGTCCCACGGTTCGTCGAATCGGTATCGCTTGAAGAGCCTGTCTTCCTCGATGTAGGGCAACAGCAGAACCCGCCAGCTCACGGGATACTTCAAGACTCTTCCGTTCTCATCGGCGAACGGAGCATTGGCACCGGGCAGGTGACCGTTGGCATCGTGGTAGGCATGCATGGACAGGCCGAGGCATTTCAGATGACAAGTGGACGTCATCCGAGAGGCCGCATCTCGGACTTTGCAAACGCCCCGTGCGACGAGGCCCGCCGCGGTCAGCAAGCTGAGCGCAATCGCGGAGGCCCGGACTGCGCGGTAGTAGACCCCGCGCTTCTGCGGGGAAGTTGCGGGTCCATTCGTCATCGGATCATCCATCTCACTTCCCCACCACATCGACCGCGAAGCTCGGGTCGGCGAACTCCCCCTGCGCGCCCGTCGGACTGATCGCGAAGACGTGCCGGCCCACCGGCCGATCGTCGGGGAGCACGATGGTAATCGTATGGCTCGTCCCCAGCGGTTCGTCGAAGTCCCACGTCTGATCCGGCACGATCCCGCGGCCGTGGAACGTCACGCGGATCGGCCCCAACCCCGGCGCGATGCGGAGCGTCGTGCCGAGGCTCTGGCCCGCTTTCGCCTTCATCAGGATCGGTTCGACATCGACCGTGTGCGGACTCCAATCCCGACGGTGATCGCCCGTCGCACAGAGCGCATCGCACGCCTTCGCGGCCGACTTCCCCCAGAGCACCCGGCGGCGGTAGTCCTCGGCGCTGAACGCATACGGCCCGCCGTGCTCGGCGAGGATCCACTCGGGGTTCATGTCCAGAATCTTCTGCGCGCTCGCGCCGTAGTTGGCCGGGGAACTGCGGTTGAGGCCCATCCAGCCGCCGGTGCCGCTGAACTGCTTCCGGTGGAAGAAGTTGTCCGCCGTGAAGACGCAGCGCTTGCCGTCGATGGTCGTCTGCAGGCTCGCGGTGAAGTCGGTCTGCCCCGGCAGGTGGCCGAACTTCATGCTGTACTCCTGCCAAGCGCCGGTGTCGCCGTCCGAGAAAGTCCGGTCGAAAGCGATGGGGCGCTCGTCGAGGAACGGCGCGCGATAGCGGAACGGATCGATGAGCGGCTCCGCGACGCGGTCGAGCGCCCAGACCTTGTACTTCCCCTTCTCCGGCAGCGTGTAGACGCCGTCGAAGTGGTCGTAGTGGGCATGCGAGAAGATGACGAGTTCGACCGGCCCGAGCTTCTCGGCGGCGCGCAGCTTCTCGACTTGGGCGACGCTCTTCTGGCCCCACGGATCGAGCACGAGGAGGCCGCCGCTGATGTTCGACTTCAGCACGTAGGTGTTGCCCGTGAGCCAGAGCGAGGGGGAAATCTTGCTCCAGGGTTTGTCGCCGCCGCTGGCGATCTGCTCCTTGTTCACGAGGAAGTCGTACTCGGGCGAGTTGCCCATGCGGTCACTGAAGTGCTCGAAGGATTTGTGGAATGCAGCATCTTCGACGCGGGCGGCGCAGTCGCGGATGGTCTTGGCATCGGTGATGATCGGCCCGCGCGCGGGGAAGGCTTTGGCGAAGGGGATGGCGGCCAGATTGCGAAGAGTGTTGGCCGCCGGCGTTAAACCGACATCCGTCCAGTGATCCCGATCGGTAGTGTAGGGTCGCGGGATGTGCCCGGTGCCAGTGAGCGCATCGCCGACGAAGAGGAGGTCATTCACTCGGAAGGCGACGTGATCGCGGCTGATCGCGGTTGCAAAGATCGGAGTCACGGACAGAGTTTGCCAGCCGATCGTTCGGTACTCATACGAGGGAGGGTCCGTTCGGATTTGTATTTGGGGAAGTTCCCCAATCCTCACGAACCCCACCGGATGCACGAAGTAGCCCGTCCGCGAGTTCCGCAGCGGAATCGACTCCTTCCAGAACTTCGTCACCTTCTCGCGCTCCAAATACTCCATCCTGACCGGAGGCGCGAACACCGGCACCTTTGCATCCAGAAATTTTTGAACGCCGCCGACGGCATCGCGGTGATGGTGGTGCAACAGCACCCGGTCGACCGGCACCGGTGTCGCGGCCAACCCCTCCGGGCAACCGAGGAGCAAGCCGCGACCACCGGCTTCGAGCAGGTACGCGGCCGGGATCGTGTCGCTGCGGTGGACCGTGAGCGCGGGCGTGCGATGGACGACCTTCCAACCGTTCGGAACCGGCGGCGATTTGGGCGTCCGGTCGGAGGCGAACCACGCGAGCAGGCCGAGGAACAGTATGCAGAGGAGGCCGAGGAGCGCGCGCTGGGACATGGGGCAACCGCACGGGGAGTGATGCTCGAGTGTACCGCGGAGGCTAGAGATGCGACAGAGCTTAAGTTAGACCTCACCCCCTCTCCAAAGTGGAGAAGGCGAACCGGAGAATGAGATCTTGTAGGTCACGCTCTGCGTGAC
>JAYVTJ010000994.1:0-12348 GCA_043774415.1 Fimbriiglobus sp.
AGTACTCGTCTTGGTCTCCCGACAGCAAGTGGGTGACCTACAGCACCGAAACGGCGGCGCACATCTTCCGCGTCCACGTCTATTCGCTGGAGCAGGACAAGACGTTCGCGATCACCGACGGCCAGAGCGAAGCGAGCGAACCGGCGTTCGACGCCAACGGCAAGTACCTCTACTTCATCTCGTCCGACAGCACCGGCCTCAGCAAGCACGGCTTCAGCCAGGCGTCGGCCGATGCCCGTCCGCCGCGGTACGCCATCTACATGGCCGTACTGCAGAAGGGGACGCCGTCGCCATTCCTCAAGGAGAGCGACGAGGAGAAAGGCCCGCAGCCCGCCTTCCCGATGCGACCGATGCCGATGGCGGAGCCGAAGCCCGATGATGTGAAGAAAGATCCGCCGGTGGGGAAAGGCCCCGCGAAGTTCGCCATCGACTTCGACGGCATCGATCAGCGCATCATCGCGCTGCCCCTTCCCAGCGGCAACTATGGCAACCTTCAAGCGGGTGCGTCGGGCCAAGTCTACATGATCACCCGGCCCGACACCGGTGGCGGTCGCGGCGCGGGCGGCGGAGGCGGAGCGACGCTCCAGCGCTTCGATGTGGACCTGAAGAAAGTCACGCCCGTGCAGACGGGCATCGGCACCTATGAGCTGACGCCGGACGGCCGCAAGATGCTCTACTCGGTGCCGGGTGTGCCGGGCTCGCCATCGGAGTGGTTCATCGGCAGCACAGCCGGCGGCGGCGCGGCTCCCGCGACGGGGCCGGGCGGGCGCAGCGGTGGCGCAGCGGCCGTGGCTCCCGCCGGCGGCGGGGGCAGCAAACTGAACCTCGATGCCATCGAAGTCCGCATCGATCCGCGCGCCGAGTGGAAGCAGATCTTCGGCGAAGCCTGGCGCATCAACCGCGACTACTTCTACGACGCGAACATGCACGGTGCCGACTGGCCGGCGATCAAGAAGAAGTACGAGCCGTTCCTGGAGCACGTGAACAACGGCGGCGACCTCTACCGCGTCATCGGCTGGATGCTGAGCGAACTCGCCGTGGGCCACAGCCGCTACACGGCCGGCGAACGGGCGCTCGAGAAGAAGAGCGTGAGCGGCGGGCTGCTCGGCGCCGATTACGAGATCGCCGGGGGCCGGTACCGCTTCAAGAAGATCTACAGCGGGTTGAACTTCACCTCCGATCTGCGCTCGCCGCTGACGGCGCCCGGCGTGGACGTGAAAGAGGGCGAATACCTCCTCGCGGTTCGCGGCATCGAGCTGAAGGCGCCGCTCGAACTCTACAGCCTGTTCGAGAGCACCGCCGGGAAGAGCATCGAGATCACCGTCGGCCCGACGTCGGACGGCAAGGGGAGCCGCAACGTGACGGTCGAACCGCTCGGTACGGAACTCGCCCTGCGCAACCGTGAGTGGGTCGAAGCCAACCTCCGCAAGGTCGAGAAGGCGACCGGTGGCAAAGTCGGCTACGTCTACGTCCCGGACACCGCCGGGCCGGGGCTCGCCTACTTCAAGCGCTACTTCTACCCGCAGGTCGACAAGGACGCGCTCATCATCGACGAGCGCTTCAACGGCGGCGGCCAGATCGCCGACTACTACATCGAAGCGCTCACGCGCCCCTTCGCGAGCTACTGGGCGCCGCGCTACGGCTCCGAGTGGCGCAGCCCGAGCGCGGCCGTGTTCGGGCCGAAGGTGATGATCGCAGACGAGGGCGCCGGCAGCGGCGGCGACATGCTCCCGTACATGTTCAAGAAGTTCAAAGTCGGGCCGGTCGTCGGCAAGCGCACCTGGGGCGGTCTCGTCGGCATCAGCGGCACTCCCGTGCTGCTCGACGGCGGCACCGTCACCGCGCCGAGCTTCGCCATCTGGACGCCGGAGGAGGGCTTCGTCGTCGAGAACGAAGGCGTCACCCCGGACTACGACGTGGACATGTGGCCGAAGGACGTGATCGCGGGGAAGGACGCGCAACTTGAGAAGGCCATCGAGTTGGCGCTGGAAGCGCTGAAAAAGCAGCCGAAGACCGAGTTCAAGCGGCCCCCATACCCGCTGCGGGCGAAGTGACACATTTCCTTCCGAGCCGCGAGTGCGGGCTGCGTTTGGCAACAAAGCGCAGCTCACGCTCGCGGCTCTGTTTTCGGCGAATTGCTTTCCGGCGCGGCTCGGGCTGTGGTACAATATCACCCTGCCGGTGAGTCCGCTTCTGAGGTTCCGCTCCCTCCCGAACCGAGGTCCTGTCGATGCGCTGGTTCGCTTCCTGCTTCGCCGTCATCGCTGCGCTCCCGGCGTTCGCCCAAGAGGCGAAGGTCAGCTTCTACAAGGATGTCCGTCCGATCCTGCAGCAGAACTGCCAGGGGTGCCACCAGCCGGCGAAGGCGCAGGGCGGCTATGCGATGACCGAGCACGCCGCGATGCTCAAAGCGGGCGACAGCGGTAAGCCCGGCGTCGTCCCCGGCAAACCGGCCGAAAGCTATTTACTCCAAGAAATTCACGTCAAGGACGGCAAAGCGGAGATGCCCAAGAACGGCACCCCGCTGCCGGCGATCCAGTATGCGATCCTCGAAAAGTGGATCGCGCAGGGCGCCGCGGACGACACCCCCGCCTCGGCCCGGACGAAGGAGATCGACGCGGAGCATCCGCCGGTCTATCCGGCGCCGCCGGTCATCACGTCGCTGGCATTCGACCCCAAGGGGAAAGTGCTCGCGGTGACGGGCTACCACGAAGTGCTGCTCTACGGCATCGACGATTTGAAACTGCAAGCCCGGCTCGTCGGCCTCAGCGAGCGGGTGCAATCGATCGCCTTCTCGCCGGATGGCGCTTCGCTCGCCATCGCCGGAGGCAACCCCGGTCGCTTCGGAGAAATCCAAATCTGGGACGTCGCGAAGCGCAAGCTGAAAGTCTCGGCCCCCGTGACCTTCGACACCGTATACGGGCTGGCGTGGAACCCCGAAGGGACGCTCGTCGCGGTGGGCTGCTCGGACAACACCGTGCGGGCCATCGACCCCAAGACGGGCAAACTGATGCTCCAGATGGGCACGCACTCGGACTGGGTTCTCGGCACCGTCTTCAGCCAGGACGGATTGAACCTCGCCAGCGTCAGCCGGGATATGTCGGTGAAGCTCACGGAAGTCGGCACGCAGCGCTTCGTGGACAACATCACGAGCATCACGCCCGGCGGACTGAAGGGCGGCCTCATGGCCATCGACCGCCGGCCACTGAAGACCAAGACGATGGCGAAGGTGCCGAGCGACGCGCCGAATATCGGCAACCGCGTTTACGACGAACTCCTGACGGCCGGGTCGGACGGCGTGCCGCGGCTGTATAAAATGCACCGGGAATCGCCGCGGCAGATCGGCGACGACTCCAACAAGCTCAAGCAGTTCGAAGCGATGCTCGGCCGCATCTCGACCGTGAAGTTCGATGCGGAGGGCGCCCGCTTCGCCGGGGCGAGCGGCCTCGACGGCAAGGGCGAAGTGGCCGTGTACGACATCGCGGCCGGGAAGAAGATCAAGTGCGACGCGGTCGCCGGCCCGGCTTTCGCCGTGGCTTGGTCGCCCGACGGGAAGACGCTGGCATCGGGCGGCTTCGATGGCCGAGTCTGGCTCCACGATCCCGCGACCGGCAAGCTGCTGAAGGACTTCGTCGTCCAACCGAAGTAGAGCTCGGGAAGCCACTATCCCTGCTTCGCCCCAGCGGGGCCGACTCACCTAGCCCAGGGCGGAAGCCCTGGGTCGGGATCGAAAAAGAATCCGCCCCGCAGTGGCCGGCGTGCGAAGCGGAAACCACCGGCCCCTGCGGGGCGGAAGAATGGGACATGTTTCCCCAGGGCTTCCGCCCTGGGCTAGGTGAGTCGGCCCCGCTGGGGCGAAGAATCAAACGGTGAAATTCGATACCTGAACGACACTGACCGCTCAACCGCTTTCGAGACCTTCCCCATGCGATTCTCCCTCGCCTGTTCGCTTTTCCTCCTGTCGATCCCGTTCGCATCGGCCGCAGATGCGCCGGTCGCCGAGGCGCTGCCGCCCGGCGCGAAGGTCGCCGCACTCGGCGTGTCGCCGGCGAGCATCGCCTTCGAGACGCCGTACGCTTCGACCCAGTTGCTCGTGACCGCGACGCTCGAAACGGGCGAGAAGATCGACGTCACCCGCATCGCGAAGATCGGATACCCGGACACGGTGAAGTCCGCGGCGACGGGCCAAATCCGCCCCGCGAAAGCCGGCGGCGGCACCGTCACCATCTCCCTGGGCGGGCAGACGGCCAAAGTGGCCGTGACCGTGCCGACCGCGATGGAGAAGCCCGTCAGCTTCGTCACCGACGTTCAGCCCGTGCCCGCGAAGCTCGGGTGCAATGCGGGCACTTGCCACGGGGCCGCGCAGGGCAAGAGCGGCTTCAAGCTGTCGCTCCGCGGCTACGATCCGATTCTCGATCACCGCGCCCTGACGGACGACCTCGAAGGCCGGCGCTTCAATCGCACGGCCCCCGATCGCTCGCTCATGCTGCTCAAGCCGTCAGGGGCCATCGCCCACACCGGCGGCGTGGTCTGGCAGCCGGGCGACGCCAATTACGAACTCGCGAAAAAGTGGATCGCCGACGGCGTGAAGCTCGACCTCGCCGCGCCGCGGGTGAAGTCGATCGAAGTGATTCCCGCCGTGGTGTCGGTACCGGTCATCGGCATGAAGCAGCAGTTCGCCGTGATCGCCACCTACGCCGACGGCCGCAGGCGCGACGTGACGGCCGAAGCGTTCCTCGACAGCAGCAACACCGAAGTGGCGACGGTCGATAAGGCCGCGCTCATCACGACGGTGCGGCGCGGGGAAGCGACCATGCTCGCCCGCTACGAAGGGGCCTACGCCGCCGCAGCCGTGGTCGTCATGGGCGACCGCACCGGCTACCAGTGGCAGCCGAAGCCGGTTCACAACTTCATCGACGAACTCGTGGACGTCAAACTCCAGAAGGTGAAGATCCAGCCGAGTGAACTCTGCACCGACGAAGAATTCCTGCGCCGCGTCTCCCTCGACCTCACCGGGCTGCCGCCGACCTCGGAAGCGATCCGGAAGTTCCTCGCCGACCCCACGCCGACGCAGAAGAAGCGCGACGCCCTGATCGACGCCCTCGTCGGCAGCGAGAACTACATCGATCACTGGACGAACAAGTGGGGCGACATGCTCCAGATCAACACGAAGTTCCTCGGGGGCGGCGGCGCCACGGCCCTCCGCACCTGGACGAAGGACGCCATCGCGAAAAATGTGCCCTACGACAAGTTCGCCTACGGCATCCTCGCGGCGAAGGGGTCGAATGTGGATAACCCGCCCGCCGCGTACTACAAGACGCTCCGCACCCCGGACGCCGTGATGGAGAACACGACGCAGCTCTTCCTCGCCATCCGCTTCAACTGCAACAAGTGCCACGATCACCCGTTCGAGAAGTGGACCCAGGACCAGTACTACGAGACGAGCGCCTACTTCGCGCAGATCGGCCGGGCCGAAGACCCCAAGTACAAGGGGCAGAAGATCGGCGGCACCGCCGTCGAAGGGGCCGTGCCGCTCGTGGAAGTCATCAGCGATACGGGCAGCGGCGAAATGAAGCACGACCGCACCGGCGTCAACGCCCCGCCGAAGTTCCCGTTCCCCGTGCCCAACTACACCCCGGACGCGAAGGCCGCGCGGCGCGAGCAGATCGCCCGCTGGATCACGGCGAAAGAGAACCCCTACTTCGCGAAGAGCTACGTCAACCGCATCTGGAGCTACCTCACGGGCACCGGCATCATCGAACCCGTCGACGACATCCGCGCCGGCAACCCGGCCACGAACCCGGAACTCCTCGACCGCCTCACGGCCGAGTTCGTCGCCTCCGGATTCGACACGCAGAAGCTGATGAAGCTGATCGCGAAGTCGCGCACCTACCAGCTCTCGATCGCCACGAACAAGTGGAACAAGGACGACGACCTCAACTACAGTCACGCGATCCCGCGCCGACTACCGGCCGAGGTGCTCTTCGACGCCATCCACGCCGCCACCGGCGCCAAGTCCCGGTTGCCCGGCCTGCCGGTCGGAGCCCGCGCCGCCCAACTGCTCGACGGCAACGTCGATCTCCCCGGCGGCTTCCTCGACCTCCTCGGCAAGCCGGTCCGCGAGTCGGCGTGCGAGTGCGAGCGCTCGAACACGATGATGCTCGGGCCGGTCCTCGCGATGGTCAACGGCCCCATCGTCGGCGATGCGATCAAAGATCCGAGCAATCACATCGTCACCTTCACCGAGGCGACCAAAAACGATGCGAAGGTCGTCGAAGAGATTTACCTGTCGGTGCTGAACCGCCGGCCGACCGCGAAGGAACTCGAAATCGGCACCAAAGTCCTCGGCAGTTCGAAGGACGACCACACCCTGCTCGTGCAGGATCACGCGAAGCGCAAAGCCGCCTTCGACGCCTACGCCGCGACGATCGCCACGAAGCTCCCGGCCTACGAGAAGTCGATGCTCGACCTGAAGCCGACGGCGTGGACGACGCTCGCGCCGACCAAGCTGGTCTCGAAGGCCGGGGCGACCGAAGCCGCAGCGAACGTCAAGACCGGCAGCACGCTGACCGTGCAGAAGGACGGTTCGATCCTCGTGACGGGCAAAGCCGAAGCGTTCGACCTCCAAACGCTGACGGCCGAAGTCAAACTCGAAGGCGCGATCACCGGCATCCGGCTGGAAGTCCTCGCCGATCCCTCGCTGCCGACGAAGGGGCCGGGCCGCGCGGAGAATGGGAACTTTGTCCTGAACGAGTTCCGCGTGACGGTGCAGCCGACGGGGGCGACCACTCCGGCGAAGCCGGTGAAACTCGTCGGTGCGGAGGCGACCTTCAGCCAGGCCGCGTTCCCCGTCGCCAATGCCATCGACGGCAACGCGACCACGGGATGGGCCATCGCCCCGCAGTTCGGGACGAATCACACGGCGATCTTCGGCTTCCAAGCTCCGGTGGATGCGAAGGCCGGCGTCACGCTGGCGATCCAGTTGGAACACCGCTTTGGCACCGCGCACAATATCGGCAAGTACCGGCTCTCGTTCACGACGGACAAGAAGCCGAAGCTCGGTTCGCCGGTGCCCGCCGACCTGCTGGCGATCCTCGAAGTCGAAGCCGCGAAGCGGACGCCGGAACAGAAAGCCCGCGTGGCGCAGGCCTACATCGCGACCGATGTCGAGTACGCCCGGCTCCAGCGGGATATTCCGGTTGCCCCGCCGGCCGACGCCCGCGTGCTGGGCGCGCAGGATCTGACATGGGCGCTGATCAACACGCCGAGCTTCCTGTTCAACCGGTGAGGGAGATCGCGCATGAATCTGCTGACGCGGATCGTCTACCCGGAATCGGACGGTGAACCGATGGCGGAAAACACCGTCCAGTACGATTGGATTTCGCTGCTGAAGTGGAACATCGACGTCCTCTTCCGCAACCGCGACGACGTCTTCGTCGCCGGAGATAACTTCGTCTACCCCGTGGTGGGAAATCCCAAAATCCGCTTGGCACCGGATGTCTACGTCGCCTTCGGCCGTCCGAAGGGGGATCGCTCCAGTTACCGGGTTTGGGAAGAAGGGAAGATCTTCCCCCAAGTCATCGTCGAGGTTCTGTCGCCGAGCAACCGACCGTCCGAAATGCAGGGCAAACTCGAGTTCTACGAGCGCTACGGGGCGCAGGAATACTACGTGCTCGAACCGCTCGGTGAAATGTACCTCGAAGGCTGGTGCCGCGTCGGAAACAAGCTCGAAATGATCCCGCAGGACGACATCTCGGATTTCGTCAGCCCGCTTCTCGGAATCAGTTTCATCACGCGCGATGGCAGTGTGAAGGTCTACGGACCGGATGGCAAACTCTGGACGACTCCGCTGGACATGATCGTGGAGGCGAATTCGCTGGCGGAAAAAGCCGAGGGGCGAGCACAGGAGGCGGTGGAATCGTCGCAGCTCGCCCTCGACCGAGCGATTCGAGCGGAACAGCGGGCCGACGCCGAGCGGCGGAAGGCCGAAGCCGAGCGGCGGAAGGCCGAAGCCGCACTCGGGAAAGCCCGACTGCTGGCCGACAAGCTCCGCGAACTCGGGATCGACCCCGATTCCCTCGGATGATCTCCCGCCACCCCACCGTCGAAACCCTCCGCACCGCGCAGCGCCGCTTCGACACCGAAGCGACCTCCGCAATCGCGCCGAATCCGCGCTACCGCCTGCGCTACTTCGACTGGGGCAGCGGCCCGCCCGTCATCTTCATCCACGGGATGAACGACGTCGCACGCTCCTTCTGCATGCCGATGCGGAACCTGGTCGATGCCGGGTTCCGCTGCATCGCCTACGAACTCGCCAACGGCGGCGCCGACGGCGCCAACCTCGGCATGTACCGGCACCCGCACTACGCCGAAGACCTGATCGCCCTGATCGATCATCTGCACCTGCCGGTGGTCGATCTCTTCGGCTCTTCGTTCGGCTCGACGATAACCCTGTCTGCCCTCGCGCGCTTTCCGCACCGCTTCCGGAAGGCCGTGCTGCAGGGGGGCTTCGCGCGCCGGCCGCTCGCCCGCATCGAGCGCGGCCTCGCCCGGCTCGGGCGCTACTGGCCCTGGCTCATGGGCGAACTGATCCTCCGGCCGCAGGTGATGCGCCGGCTCGAAGGGGGTCAGTTCGACGGTTGCCCGCCGGAAGTCTTCGAGTTCCTGCTCGAATGCGGCGGCGCCAACCCCATCCGCGCCGCGGCGCGGCGGACACTCATCATCGACAAGTTGGATCTGCGGCCGATTCTGTCGACGATCCCCCATCCGATCCTGATGATCGGCGGGGATCGCGATGGACTGGTGCCGCGGGAGATGGAAGCGGAAGTGGAGCGCGGCGCACGCGATGTGCGCCGCATCGAGTTCAGCCCCTGCGGGCACTACCCGCAGTACACCATGCCCGATCCGATGACCGAGGCGATGGTGCCGTTCCTGCGGTAACACCGACTGTCACTTGTCGTCTTTCTTGGGCAAGTCCTTCTTCGGCTCGTCTTTCTTCGGTTCGTCCTTCTTCTTCGCCTTCACGCGGACGAAGGACTCCTTGAGGCCGTCCGGATCTTCGAATTCGAGTTCGTCTTCGGAGATCTTGAGCACCTTCGAGATCTCGCCGCGGGACTCGTCCCCTTCGCCGATGGTCCAGTCGATGGTGCCGAGCTTGTTCTTGTCGTCACCCTCGGTCGTCTTGAACTTCCCCTTGCTGATATCCGCTTCCTGATCCGGGATCTGGCGGTGGAACTCGAGCGCCCCGTCCTTCTTGAAGTGGATGGTGAAGGTGTACTCGGGCTTGTTCGGGGCGTCGGTTTTCACGAGCTTCCATTCGCCCATGAGCTGCTCGGCGAGCTTCTTCTTCTCGTCCTTCGGGATCGGCGCCGCAGACGCGGTCAGCGCCGCCACGGCCAGAATGCAGATCGTCGGAATCGCGCGCATCGGACATTTCCTCCGGGTGATGGAAAGGGAATTGTACCGCGTGAAAGAGCGGTGGGAATCCCGCGGCTGTAGGGTACCTACTTGGCGTCTTTCTTCTTCTCCGTCTTCAGGCGGACGAACGACTCCTTGATCCCCGCGGGATCTTCGAAGACGAGTTCGCCTTCGGAGAGCGAGAGGATCTTCGAGATTTCCCCACGCACCAGATCCCCTTCGCCGACCGTCCAGTCGATGGTGCCGAGCCTGTTTTTGGAGTCCGGAGCGCCGGTCTTGTATTTGCCGGTGCTGATGTGCGGTTCCCGATCGGGGTACTGGCGCCGGAATTCCAGTTCTCCGGCCTTCATGAAGTGGATGGTGAAGGTGTACGGCGTCGGGGCGACGAGGGCATCGGATTTTACCATCCGCCATTCTCCCCCGAGCTTTTCGGCGAGGTCGAACTTCACCTCCTTGGGCACTGGCGCGGCGGGCAGGGCCTGGACCAGCATCGCCGAGATTCCGAGTGTCAGGATCGCGCGCATCGGTGGTTCGCTCCGGCGGTTCGGAAGCTGGATTGTAACGCCGGACCGAGCGACGCGGGTCGAGAATCGCCCGTGCGGATTCCACACCCGCAAACTCGGACTAAAAGTCCACGGCGAGCCGGGTGCCGAGCGAATGGATGCTCCCCTTGGCATCGGGGTTGGGATTCCCGTCGCGGTAGAGGTAGTCGTAGTTGAACTGGAGCTTCGTGTTCGGGTTCAAATACCAGTTCAGGCCGACGGTCACATCGTTGAGGCGACCGCCGTTGATCCCCTTGTCGTTGAGGTCGAGGTACGTGTACCGCGCCGCGACTTCCCACGCGCCGGTGCCCTGCCCGAAGGCGAAGTTGTTCAGCGGGATCACGCGCTTGAAGATGCCGATCTTCGGATCCCACGTCCGGCTTTCCCCGGTCAGGAAGAACATCGCCTCGGCGTAGAAGCCCGAATACGACAGCGTGCCGACGTTCGGCCCGGTGCCGACGCTGGCATCGTTGATCATGTTCTGCGTGTATTCGGCTTGGATCGTGAGCGGGCCGTAGACCGCGGCCGTTTCGAGGTTGTACAGCGTCTGCGAACTCGCGTTCACGAGGCCGGTGTTCGCCACGAGGTTCAGCAGCGGGAACGGGGCGTTGCGGACTTCGTTGCGGATGCGGATCTGCACTTGGCCGTTGACCGGGTCGCGGTGGCTCATGGCCCCGCCGACGTGCCAGAAGACTTTGTCGTCGGGCATCCAAATGGGCAGGCCCGCGACGCGGCCCGTGACGGCGTACTGGCCGTCGCCGACGCCGAAGCCGAGGAGGTCGCTCTCGTTCTTGTAACCGCCGATGGCGGTGAAGATGCGGTCCTCGGCCCAGGTGCGGTAGGTGCTGATGCCGGGGCTGAAGCCGTTGTTGAACGCGGTCGGCTGGCTGAAATCGAAGAGGTAGGAGCGCTCCATGAATTCGAGGTAGCGGTAGCCGTTGAGGTGTTCGAGGCTGAACCACTCCTTCTGGCTGCCGATGCGGATGTTGCCGAGCAGGGGCACTTCCTTCACCGTGATCCACGCGTCGGTCGGGCCGGGCGAGTTGGTCACCGATCCGGCGACGATGGCGTTCTGAGTCCCGGCGGGCGAGAAGCCGATGCCGTTCATGAACTCGACTTCCACTTTGTAATCGATGTTCTTGTACATCGATCCTTCCATGAAGAGTCGAAGGCGCCGGAAGTTGGCCCCGTCGTTAAACCGGCCGGTGCCGCCGGGGAACCTCTGCACGCCCTGTCCGCCGGTGTACCAGGCGCCGTCGGCGTGGACCGTCCCGCCGACGTGGGCGACGAAGTCTTTATTCGGCGTCTGGAAGAAGAGGCCGTTGTTCCAGACGGCCTCGAACTTCGGCGCCGTCGCCGCAGGCGGACAGGGAGCCGCGAGAATCGGGTCGGCTACTGAGGTCGGAGCGATTGCGGGAGCGGGCACTGGAGCCGCGGGCCCCGCGAATCCGGGCGGCGCTTGCAGTTCGACGGGAGCCGGTGTCTGGGCGAATGCTGCCGTCGCAGAGGCGAGCCCGGCGAACAGCCCGAGCGGTCGGAGGAATCGGATCATCGGCGGAGACCTCGGATCGGCACTGGATAGCGGTTGCTCCAGTTAGATCGGTTCTCCGGCCGGGAAAGTGAATGGGAACTGCGAAATTGGAAGTTCGGCTCAAGTCCGGTGGTCGCGCACCGACCACTGAGTGGAAAACGACCACGCATTTGAAGCAGGCTTAAATTTCCGCACCGAAGGGGCCGGCGGGACCGCACACTACGTCGGCCCCTTTGGGGCGAAGAATGGATACGGCCTACCTACCTTCGAAGAATGGATACGGCCTACCTATCGCCGCTTGACTTGCTCGAACCACTTCTGCCAGTACGCCTTCGTGAACTCCTCCATGCCGCCGGTGAACGCGGTCACGGGCATTTGGCCGAAAGTGTCTTCCATGCGAGCCAGGGTGCGGGTCGCCGAGTCGGCGCGCTCGGCCCGCAGGTACGAGGCGTAAAGCATTCCCAGCACGATCAGCTCTTCGGGCCGGTTCTTGTAGCGCTCGGCCGTGGCGTTGCAGAGCTTCGGCATATCGTCATAACGCTTAAGAAGCAGTGTCGCATTGACGACGCGGATGTCGGCTTGGGCTTGCATGTAGGGGGTCTTGGATTGGGCGAGGGACTCGAACACGCCGAGCGCTTCGATGAGCTTGCGCTCGGCATCCGCCGGCGGAGTGCCGCCCTTGTGTTCGCCGCGCGCCAGCAGCAGCAGGCAACTGCCGAGGTAGAGCTTGGCCCGCTCCGCGAAGGCGCCGGCGGGGTTCGACTGCAACAACTGGCGGAAGTGCGCCTCGGCTTCGGGGAGGTTCGCGGGCATGAGCACTTTGCCGAGGTCGTAGAGCGCTTCCTGCTGGGCTTCGCG
>JAYVTJ010000995.1:0-6395 GCA_043774415.1 Fimbriiglobus sp.
CACCGAACGGTCGCAAGCTACTGAAACGGTCGCGTCCCTGAGACGGGCGTCAGAACGTGGACGAAAAGTGACGATCAACACACTAACAGGCCAGTACCCAACAGTGAATCCGCTGAACGGATTGGAGCCTTGGGAAGATTGCTTGCCTTCAGAGTCTTTTAAGTTGTGGATGCAAATGCCCATTACGCCCTTGCCTGCATTCCACGCTGCCAGAATCTCGTAATTGATCCACTTCCGTCCGGACGTCCCTGATCCAATCAAGATAATGGCTACGGATTTGCCGTACAGCTGATCGTCAATCCACTTCTGGATTGCAGAGTCTCCGCCCTTCTTTACAACTTCCCAGTCATTATCCGTTGCGGGAATGTTCCCATCGATCACGCCCATGTTCCGCACTTGAGCAGCGCGAAAATTGTCTGGTTGGTAGTGAAAGCTGTAGAACGCACGTCTGGCCATAGTCTTCTCCAATGACAAGCACTTAGACGAGGAGCCAGTGTAATGCCTGACGATCCAGCAATCACCGAATGTAATCGCTTACGTCTTTTCCAGCTTCTCAAATTCTCGTACATCATCCCTGACGGCTTGTCGCTTGTCAACTTAATTCCGGTTCGTTCTTGCTGGAGGTGGATTTGGACCCATCACGGGCCGCGTCTTTCCAATATGCGGTGTAAAAAGTCGTGCTGGAAAGACGCTCCCGCCGCCACCCGTATAATGCCCCTCCTCCGCTCCCGAGGCCCTCCCGAACTATGCCCGTCCCGCTGCAGAACATCACGCATGCCTGCTTCGGCCTGAGCTACCTCCTCGCCTTCGGCTTGGAACTCGCCCGGCTGCGCTGGCCGCTGCGCTCGCTGCGCATCGCGGGGTTGGCTGCCGGCGGCGCGGGCTTCTTCGCCCATACCTTCTTCCTCGCCTTCCGACACCCGACTCCCGCCACCGCGTACGGCGCCCTGCTCGCCGTGGCGTGGGTCCTCGCGATCTTCTACTTGTACGGCTCGCTGCACCACCTCCGCCGGGCTTGGGCCGTATTCGTGCTCCCCGTCGTCCTCGGCCTCGTCGGTCTGGCCTTCGCCGTCGTTTCCACCGAAGAGACCCAGGAACTCGATTCCGCCGCTCGCATCTGGGGGGCCGTCCACGGCCTCTTCCTGCTGCTCGCGGCCGTGGGGGTCAGCGTCGGCGCCGTCGCCAGCACGATGTACCTGATCCAAGCCCGGCGGCTGCGGATGAAGCTCAACCCGCTCGGCGGGATCAAGATGCTCAGCCTCGAACGCCTCGAAGCGATGAACCGCCGCGCCGTGAACGGGGCCTTCCCCCTGCTCACCGTCGGCCTGCTGCTCGGGGCCGTCCTGCTCCACGGCACCCACGACTTCGGTGACAACTGGCTGTCGCTGAAGTTCCTCGGCACCGTCGGCCTCTGGCTCGTCTTCCTCGCCCTGACCTACCTGCGCTACGCGGTCACGCTCCCCGGCCGCCGGCTGGCGATGCTCACGATCGCCACGTTCGTGCTCATGCTCGTCGTGCTCATCGCCGGCCACCCCTCCGTGCGGGGGGACTCGGCGTGAACCTCCGGGCCATCGGCTGCAACTTCCGCACGGCCGGCGTCGAAATGCGCGAGCGGCTCGCCTTCGACCCCGCGAAGCAGGAGCGCGCCGTCGCCGGATTGTCGGCCCGCTTCGGCTGCGAAGTCGTGCTCCTCTCGACCTGCAACCGCGTCGAACTTTACGTCGCCCGGCAACCGGGGGAACAGCCGTTCGATGCGGGCCTCGCCGCGGAATTCCTCGGCGAAATCCACGCGGTGCCGAGCGAGACCGTGGCGCCCCTGCTTTACGAACATGCCGACGAAGCGGCCGTGCGGCACCTCTCGCGCGTCGCGGCGAGTCTCGATTCGCTCATCGTCGGCGAAGGGCAGATTGCGGGGCAAATGAAGACCGCGTTCGAGTTCGCACAGAAGCTCGGCGCCACCGGGCCGATGCTGAACGCGCTGATGGCCCACAGCCTGCGGGTGGCGAAGCGCGTCCGCACCGAGACGGGCATCTCGGCCGGTCACGTCTCCGTGTCGAGCGTCGCCGTCGATTACGTCCGCCAGGTGTTCGACCACTTCCGCGACAAGACGATCCTCGTCATCGGCGCCGGCAAGATGGCCCGGCTCACGCTCAAGCACCTCGAAGCGCTGAAGCCGGGCAAGATCCTCGTGACGAACCGCAGCCCGGCGAAAGCCGCGGAGGTGGCCGCGCTGTGCGGCGGTCAGCCGATCCCGTGGGACCAGCTCGACGATGCGCTGGCGAAGGCCGACATCGCGCTGAGCACGACGGGCGCGGGCGAGGCGATCATGTCGCGGAAGCGGTTCGTCGAGAAGGTGCTGCCGCACCGGGGGACGCGGACGCTGGTGGTGCTCGACATCGCCGTACCGCGCGACTTCGACCCGGCGATCCACGATGGAGATCGGGTCTGTCTGTTCAACATCGACGACCTGACGCGGGTGCGGGAGCAGACCCTCGGCGAGCGCCGCAAGTTCATCGCCCCGGCCGAGGCGATCATCGCGGCCGAGGTGAAGAAGTTCGTCGAAGATTGGAACCGCCGGAAGAGCGGCCCGGCTATCCAGCAGCTCCGCAGCGAGGTGGACCGCGTGCGCGCCGAGGTGCTCGGACCGCTGTTCGGCAAGCTCAACGGCAAGCTGACCGCCGCGGACAAGGAGTACATCGAAGGGGCGTTCCGGCTCTTCCAGAACAAGGTGCTGCACGCCCCGATCTCGGCGCTGCAAGAGGCGAGCAAAGAGGGAGAAGCCCGCAAGCTGGTCGAAGCGATGCAGAAACTCTTCGGGCTGAAGGGTTGAAGTTCACCCGTTCTGCTGGGCCACTTCCCGCACGAAGTCGAGGGCTTCGTCCACGGTGCCGACCTTCGCCCCCGGCACGCGACCACCGGCGTCGCACTCCTGAAGCAGCAGCAGATCGTCGAAGTCGGGGTTCGCTTCGAGCCGCTTGCGGTGGCGGGCGCCGAGGGTTCCTGCGACGTACTCGTGGGCGGTCATGTGCTCTTCGATGAGCCACGCGGTGCGGTCGGTGATGTGGCCGTGGAGCGCCTGCAGCGCCGAGCCGACGTGGTCGCTCGGGTCGATCGCTTTGCCGGCGTCGTGCAGGAGCGCCGCGAGCAGAAATTCTTCGTCGTAGAAGCGCACCTCGCGGGCCTTCTCGAAGACCTGCAGCGTGTGATAGAGGGCGTTCCCCTCGGGGTGCCAGCGCGGGTTCTGCTTCACGTTCTCGAGCGCGAGAAGCATGACGCGAAAGAGCGGGAAGGGGTCGAAGTCGCTCGCGGGCAACTCGGGCGGTTCCTCCGGCGACTGGCCGGGGTACTCGAGTGCGAGGAGCTGTTCGAGTTCGGCGATGCTCGCGCGCTCGATGGTCTTTCCCGTGATCGACGACTTGAACGCGTAGTGCGCAAGGTTCTCGGCATAGACGGTGAGTTCGAAATCGAAGGTGTCGCGCACGTGGACGTGCGTGAAGACCCGGCTCTCGCCGTGCTTCGTGATCTGCTTGCGCTCGACTTCGTACGGCAGCCCCTCGGCCCGCAGGATCTCTTCGATCCCTTCCACGGAATCGGCGAAGAGGTGGAGGTCGATGTCCGACCCTTCGCGGGTGTGGCCGGTCATCACGCTGCCGATGAGGCGGGGGCGGTAGCGCAGCAGGAGCTTCATCATGCGCAGCGCGGCGAAGCGCATCTGCATGAGGTTCTCGGTGCGGCTCTCCCCCTCGTAGATGCGGGCGAACCCCTGGATGAGGTCGCGGATTTCGGCGTTGCTGGGCAGCCCGCTCGCTTTGACGTAGCCCTTGCAGAGCCGCTTCGCCGCTTTGAGTTTCGCGGTAAAGTACTCCGTTTCGACCCGGTCGTACATGAGGCGGGCGGCTTCGAAAGCGATTGCGTGACGCAGTTTGGCGTCGGCCATAGACGTGTGCAGCGGTGAGATTTTAGGGAGCCTATCCGATGCCGCTGCGAGGCTCCGCTAGCATCATAGCAGCCCCGGCGGGCCGCACAACGACATTCGCGTAAGCCAGACGGGTCGATCCGAGTATTTCTCCGAAGAGCCACCGCGCCCGGCGATCCTCCCTTCGGCCACGCCCATGAACTATTCTCTTCCTCTCCTCGCCGTTCTCGCGTTCTCCACCGACATTCCCGCGGCCGATTGGCCGCAGTGGATGGGGCCGACCCGCGATGGCGTTTGGAACGAAGAGGGCATCTTGGCCCGCTTCCACGAAGGCGGTCCGAAGAAGCTCTGGTCGATGCCGATCGGCGGTGGCTACTCCGGCCCGGCCGTCGCCGGGGGGCGAGTCTTCGCGATGGACTTCATCACCGAGAAGGACGGGGGCGAGAACAATCCGAACAAGCGGAACGAGGTGAAGGGAATCGAGCGCGTCCACTGCCTCGATTCGGCGACGGGCAAGCCGCTCTGGAAGCACGAGTACGCCTGCAATTATTCGCTGAGCTTCCCATGCGGGCCGCGCTGCACTCCGACGGTCGAAAGCGACCGCGTCTACACGCTCGGCGCGATGGGGCACCTCCGCTGCCTCGATGCGAAATCGGGTGAAATCGTCTGGTCGAAGGATTTCCCGAAGGACTACAAGGCGCCGGTGCCGATGTGGGGCTTTTGCGGCCACCCGCTGATTCACAAGGATCTGCTCATTTGCCTCGTCGGCGGTGAAGGGCATTTGGCGGTCGCCTTCGACAAAGTCACCGGCAAGGAAGTCTGGAAGACCCTCGGCGGGAAGGATTCGGGCTACTGCCCGCCCTCGATGATCCGCGTCGGGGACAGCAGCGTCCTTCTGCTGCGGTGTCCGAAGGCGATCCACGCCCTGAATCCGTCCACCGGGGAGCCGCTCTGGCTCTACCCTCACGAACCGCGCCACGGTCTCTCGCTGAGCGCTCCCCTGCTCCACAAGGACACTCTCTTCACCGGGGGCGGCGGCACATCCGTCGCGCTCAAGCTGGCGATGGGCACCGGCGAGAAACCGGCCGAGGTCTGGAAGGGCACTTCGGAAAAGGGCTTCTCCCCGTCGAATGCGACGCCGCTCATCGTGGACGGCACGATCTACGGCTGCGACAGCGCGACGGGGGCGTTCGGCGCCGTTGATCTCGCCTCCGGCAAGCGCCTTTGGGAAACCCGCGTCCCGCTGACGGACAAAGGCGAGACGCTGATGCACGGGACCGCCTTCGCGGTCCGCAACGGGGGTCGCTATTTCCTCTTCACCGAGAATGGCCACTTGATCATCGCGAAACTGACGCCCGCGAAGTACGAGGAACTCGACCGGGCGAAGCTGATCGAGCCGACCGGCGAAGCCTTCGGCCGCAAGGCCGTCTGGTCGCACCCGGCGTTCGCGGAGAAGAAGATCTTCGTCCGCAACGACAAGGAAATCGCCGCGTTCGACCTCGCCAAATAGAACAGGGGGAGTGTCGCACCCACTCCCGGAGCCTCCCATGTTCGCCCGCACCCTCGCCGCAGTTGCGGTGGCCCTGCTCGTCTCCCCCGCCTTCGCCGAAGATCACCCGGTCGTCAAGCAAATGAAGGACAAGCTCAAGCACCCCGAAAAACCCTTCACGATGCTCGTGACGATCCAGGTGAAAGAGGGCAAGGAGAAGGCGTTCGAGGACGCGTTCCTCGAAGCGCAGAAGGGGACGAAGAAAGAGAAGGGCTGCCTCGATTACTCGATCAACCGCGACATCGACCACCCGGACACGTTCGTGCTCGTCGAGAAGTGGAAGAACATCGACGGTTTGGTCGATCACCTCGCGGCCGAGCACACGACGAAGCTGCTGAAGCAGTTCGGCGACCTTGTCGAGAAGTCGTCGATCAAGGTCTACACCGCACCGGGAGAGTAAAACTGACCACTGACAACTGATCGCTGATAACTGTTTCGATGAAAATCAGTTCTCGGCAATCAGTTGTCAGGAATCAACTTTCAGTAGTCAGATCAAGCCGGCCTCTCACGGATTCAATCAAATGTCACAGCGATTCGTGGAACAGTTCCGGGACGGCGACTTCTTCGACGAGGTCTACCTCGTCACGGACAAGCAGCTCAAATCGAACCGCAACGGCAACCCGTACATCCAAGTGGAACTGCGCGACCGCACGGGCGGTATCCAAGCGCGCCTCTGGAATGCGGGCGAAGGCGTTTTCCGCAGCTTCGACAACGGCGACTTCGCGCAGGTCGAGGGGAAAGTGCAGCTCTTTCAGGGCGCGCTGCAGGTGATCCTCAACACCATCGGCCGCATCGAGCCGGGCAAGGTCGAAACGCGGGACTTCCTGCCGCAGACCGAACACGAGATCCCGAAGCTCGTCGAGAAGCTCCGCACATTCCTGCTGCGGCTGAACGCCCCCGCGCTGCGGGCGCTCGCCGAATGCTTCCTCA
>JAYVTJ010000996.1:0-3405 GCA_043774415.1 Fimbriiglobus sp.
GCTTGTAGCCGGGGATCGGTTCCGCATCGGGTTCGCGAAGCCAGTTCATGGGAAGCGGACCGAGCAGGGATCGGAAGCGGACCGCCCAAACCTAGTTCATGCGCAGAGCGGAGGGCGAAAAATCGCACCGGCGCAGGAAAGGATTGCCCGAAAATTGGGAGTGGCGAGCGGTGTGCGCCGGCGCCGGAGTCGAGAATTCGCGCCGGGGCAATACCATGAGCGCCAAACGAGAACCTCAACCATGGCCCGCATCCTGATCGTGACCGATGCGTGGCACCCGCAGGTGAACGGCGTCGTGCGGACACTGGACACCACCGCGCAGAAGCTCCGCGAACTCGGCCACATCGTCGGAGTGCTCGAGCCGTCCGCGTTCCCGCAGATGAGCGCCCCCTTCTATCCCGAAATCCGCTTCGCCCTCGCAACTCCCGGCCGGATCGATCGCCGCATCCGCACCTTCCGCCCCGATCACGTCCACATCTCGACGGAAGGCCCGCTCGGCCTGCTCGCCCGGCGCCACTGCGTGAAGCGCGGCTGGAAGTTCAGCACGTCGTACCACACGAAGTTCCCGGAGTACCTCCACGCCCTGGCCCGCGTCCCCGTGCGCTGGAGCTACCGGATGCTCCGCTGGTTCCACAATGGCGCGTCCGCGATGATGGTCGCGACCCCGAGTTTGGAAGCCGACTTGAAGGCCCGCGGCTTCACCGCGCCGATCCGCCGCTGGAGTCGAGGCGTCGATCGCGGGATCTTCCGTCCCCGGCCGAAGGTCGATTCCCCGTTCCCGCGCCCGGTGCTCCTCTACGTCGGCCGCGTGTCGGTCGAGAAGGGGATCGAAGACTTCTTGAAGCTCGACACGCCAGGGACGAAGGTGATCGTCGGCGACGGCCCTCTCCGCGCCGATTTGGAGAAGCGCTATCCGGACGCGGAGTTCCTCGGCTACCGCAAAGGCGAAGAACTTGGTGAATGCTATGCCGCAGCCGATCTGTTCGTCTTCCCGAGCCGAACAGACACCTTCGGACTGGTCGTCATCGAGGCGCTCGCCTGCGGACTCCCGGTGGCCGCGTTCCCCGCGACGGGGCCCATCGACATCCTCACCCGCCCCGAACTCGGCTGCTGCGACGACGATTTGAAGCGGGCTATCGACCGGGCGCTGCAATTCGGCGATCGCGAGGCGTGCTTGGCCGAAGGGGCGAGTTACACGTGGGAGCGCTGCACGGCGCAGTTCCTCGGCAATCTGGTGCCCGTCTAGCTCGCGAGCATCGCATGCATCGCGTAGCCCAGCGCTCCCGCGGCCAGCGCGCTCAGCAGCAGCACGACCGCGCCGATCCTCCGCGCCGCTTTCACCTGCCACGCCATGAGCAATCCCGACAGCCCCCAGAAGCAGAGCGCGATGGCCATGGCATCGACGATCAGCGCCCACCACCAGCGGACGCCGCCGGCCGTCGGGTAGCCGTGCGCCGAGTGCAGCCTTACGAGATACGTCCGCGCCGAGATCGGTTCCGGGATCTCATCGGATGCGGGCTGCCCCGTCACCGCGCCGGTCATCGAATTGAAGCCGACGATCCAGATCTGCCCGCCGCGCTCCATGCGGAACATGAGATCCGGAACGCTCGTCACGGTCGCCTCCCCGGCGGGATAGCCGGTGCGTTCGAGGACGGTCGGGATCGACTGTCGGAAGCGCTCGTGGAGCGGATCGGGAACGGTCAGAGCATCGACCGGCTTCGACTCCGTCCGGACCATCGGTCGCGCGCCGCCGATGGCGAAGGGAGCCTGTGAGGCCGATCGTACCGCCGGCTTCGACTGGCTCCGCACCGTGCCCCCACTCCCGCCGACTTCGATGAGGATCGCAATCGGCTCCGCGTCGGTCTTCACGGTGGCGAAGGCGAACTCGCGGTTGTACTTGGCCTTCTCCGGTTCCACGAGGACGCCCGCCGCACCATCGGTCGAGCGGGCGTTCAGCGCCGCGACGACCTGCTCGGCCACGGTCACCGGAGACGGCGGACGTTCCATCGGTGTGCCGGCGAGTTCGCTCCGTCCGAAGGTGGACGTCGGCCGGTCGCTGAACGCCATCGGATGGTTGAAGAGGAACGCCGTGACGCCGTACAGCACCGTCCACGGCAGAAAGAAAAGTCCCAAGTAGAGGTGTGCCCGGCGGGCGAGGTGCAAGGCGCGCTTGCCGAGGGGCCTGCGGATCGGAGTGTCGGTCGCGGTGCTCATACCTTTCAGGATACGCACACCGTGACTCATCCGGTGGAGGCCGCCGCGCCGGCGGCGATGGCCGATTCGCGGTCGATGTTCTTCTTCTTCAGCTTCGTGTGCAGGGTATCGCGGCTGATGCCAAGCACCCGCGCCGCCTGGCTCACGTTCCCGGATGTCTGCCCCAGCGCCTTGATGATGGCCCAGGTTTCGAGGTCGTCGATGTCCAAACTGCTCGGGGCGTCGGCCGCGATGAGCGGCTTCGTCGGCGCCGACGGTTCGGCCGCGACCGGCAGCGGCAGCGTCTCGGCGTCGATCACGTCTCCGTCGCCCATCGCGGCGGCGCTCTCGAGCACGGCCCGCAACTGCCTCACATTCCCCGGCCACGAGTAGCCGAAGAGCTTCTGCTCTGCGGCAGCCGTCAGCCGGAACGAGCGCCGGCACTGCACCGAGAGCCGTTCGAGGAAGAACCGCGCCAGTTCCGTAATGTCCTCGGCATGGTCGCGCAGCGGCGGAACCCGGATCGGGATGACCTTCAATCGGAAGAGCAGATCCTGACGGAAGCGACCGGCCTTCACCTCCTGTTCGAGATCCCGACTCGTCGCCGTGATGACGCGCACTTCGACCGCGATGTCCTTCGTGCCGCCGACGGGACGGTAGCTCTTGCCTTCGATCACGCGGAGCAATTTGGCCTGGCACTCCGGCGAGAGGTCGGCGACTTCGTCGAGGAAGAGCGTGCCATCGTCGGCCTGCTCGAACAGCCCGGCGCTGTCCCGGTCGGCGCCGGCGAAAGCGCCTTTGCGGTAGCCGAAGAGTTCGGCTTCGAGCTGCCCCGCCGAGATCGCGGCGCAGTTGACGACGACGAGCGGCCCGGCGGCGCGAGGCCCGTGCCGGTGCAGCGCGAGCGCCACGAGTTCCTTCCCGGAGCCGCTCTCGCCCTGGATGAGCACGGTGAAGGGCATCGGTGCCGCCCGGCCGATCTGCTGGCGCAGGTTCATCATCGCCGAGCTGTCGCCGATGAGTTCGTCCGCGACGGCGTACGATCCGCGCGGCCGGGAGTGCTCCGCTTCGAGCTTGCGGCGGTGCCGCTGGGCTTCGAGCGCCGGGGCCAAATACCCGGTGAGAGCTTCGAGGAACTTCACGTCGCGCTCGGTGAAGCCGCGACCCGTGCGGTACGCGTGCAGCGCCGCGAGCGGTTCGCCGCCGGCGCCG
>JAYVTJ010000997.1:0-2256 GCA_043774415.1 Fimbriiglobus sp.
CAGCTGGTGCAGTTGCGGCCGAGTTGAAGGCGACTCGTTGCAAGGCGGCGAGCCCTTCGTTCGACCACGCATATTTCGATTCTGCTGCGGCATCCAACACTTCTTTACGAAATGGAATAGTTGCGATAATCATTGCATCTGCGAGATTTCGATCGGTCGCGGAAGTGAGACTCGAAAAGTCTTTTGAGAGTTTCATCCCGGCGTCGGGCGAATAAAAATTCGTTTCCGAAATAGCGAGGTAAGCTGCCAATCGCACACCTGTATCGGTATCATTGAGGAGGTTTTCCTTGAGGATATCAGCTAGGATGAGCATTCCGGGTTTCATTGCTCTTAAAGCCGCTTTTCGCACCGATGCATGAGGGCTCTTCAAGGCTGTCGGATCTTCGAGTTCACGCCAATAATGGTATCGGATCCAGACAGCATGCACTGCTTCCCGCTCGTCGCATTTCGGATCGTTGAAGACCGCTTCAAGTTTGTGACACAGAGGAACATCTTTAACTCCTGTCTCAATCAGCAGCCGCTGCGCGTGCATCCTCCAGAACAGATTGTCGTTCTTCAGCGTCTCCACCAGCGTCTCGACTTTCGCATCCTTCAAATCGGGATACTTCTCCGGCTTCGCCTTCGTGTAGACCACCCGGTAAATGCGGCCGTGCTTCTTGTCGCGCAGGTCGGTTTCGAAGGCGTTGCCTTTGCCGTTCTGGAAGCCCTGCGGCGTCGGGTTGTGCTGGACGATGAAGTTGTACCAATCGAGCACCCAGACGTTCCCGTCCGGGCCGACTTGGGCATCGATGGGCGCGGCCCATTCGTCTTGGCTCGCGACGAGGTTCCAACCGTAGCGCGCCGTGTAGTTCGTGCCCTCTTTGTTCAGCACGAAGGTCGCTGTGAGGTGGCCCGTCGGGTCGCTCACGAAGGCCGTGCGGTTCCAGTATTCCTTGGGGTAGGTGCGGGCCGTGTAGATGGTGCAGCCGGCCGCGCTCGTGAAGCCGCCGTGCCAGTCGACCTGCCGGATCTTGTCCGTGACGGGGTAGTATTTGTTGTCCGCGATGGGCGCCAGCACGGCGGGGTTGAGGCCCTTCACCTTCTCGTAGTAGCGGTTCGGGATCGGCATGTGGACGAGCACGCAGCCGTTGGCGGTGCTGCCGAAGAGTTCGCCGGTCTCATCGAAGCCGACGCCCCAAGAGTTGTTCGAGGTGGAGCGGAGGAACTCGAGTTTCGACACCGTTTTGCCATCGAACTTGAACCGATACAACCCCTGCTTGAAGTTGAGCTTCTCCCCGGCCACGGTGCCATTGAAACCGGAGTACCCGACCATGCCGTAGATCCAATTGTCGAAGCCGTAGCGCAGGTTGCTCGGCCCGGCGTGGGTGTCCTGGGTGCCCCAGCCGCTGAAGAGCTTGATGCGCACGTCGGCCTTGCCGTCGCCGTCGGTGTCCTTCAAAAAAAGTGTGTCCGGCGCTTGGTGGACGATGACGCCACCCTGAACGAAGAGGAGGCTCGTCGGGATGCTGAGCTTATCGGCGAAGACCGTCACCTTGTCGGCCTTTCCGTCGCCGTCGGTATCTTCGAGGATCAGAATCTTATCCCGGCCTTCGCCCTCCTTCTTCAGTTCGTTCGGGTAGTCCATCGTCACAGACACCCACAGGCGGCCGCGGTCGTCCCACGTCATGGCGATCGGCTTGCCGCCGCCGAATTGCTCGTCGGTGGCAAAGGGCTTCATCTCGAAGCCTTCGGGCATCGTGTAATGCGTCAGCGATTTCTCGGGGCTGAGCGGCAGCTGCATCTGCTTCGGGCCGGGGCCGCCCGCTTTGCCGGGGTAAAAGGGGATCTTGGCGTCGGCATACTTGAAGTCGTTCTTATCGCCGACGATCGGCTTCATCTTCGGGGCGTCCGCGTAATCCCCGGCCAATGATGGGTCTTGCCCGCAGGCCCAGCGCGTGCCGCGTTCGACCAAGTTGTGGAACCCTTCGTGGCCCCACGTGCGCTGGTCGTGGCCCCAGGCCGTGTAGAAGACGCGCCCCTTGCCGTGCGTGCGCACCCACGTCCACGGTTCTTCCAGATCCTTCTCGGCGCGGACTTCGAGGACGGTACGATCCTTCTCGTTGTGCTTCGTGTGGACGTAGGTTTCATCCCAGCTCTCGAACGGACTGAAGCCCTTCATGATGGGATGATCGGGCTTCACGGCCTTCGTGCGGAATGTGCCCGTCGTATGGCTGCGGAACTGCGCGCCGACCAGATCGACATAGTCTTTGTTGTCGA
>JAYVTJ010000998.1:0-1517 GCA_043774415.1 Fimbriiglobus sp.
CGATGATTTGGCTCGGTTCGTCAATCCCCGAACTGTCGTGACGGTCGTGGAGAATGATCCGGCCGATGCGAACTATGCCCCACTGCAAGAGAACCTCGAACGCCTTCGGAGCTTTACCGATCTCGCCGGAAGCAAACTCAAAATCGTGAAGCTGCCGATGCCGCGGCCGCTGATCTACTCTGGCCAGCGCATCCCCGCGAGTTATGCGAACTTCTACATCGCCAATGGAGTCGTGCTGGTTCCGACTTTCAACGACCCCGCCGACCGGAAGGCGCTCCAGATTCTCGCGGAGTTGTTCCAGGATCGCGAAGTCGTCGGAATCCATTGCGTGGATTTGGTTTGGGGCTTGGGGACCCTGCATTGCCTGACGCAGCAGGAACCTGCAAAATTGAGTTTGGCATAACTCAATTGAGTTTGGAAGGGGGTGGGGGTGTTTCCCCCAAACTCATTTGGTCCGCGGGATGAGTCCGCCGATCTGCGTCCTGCGGCATCATCGCGGCCAATAGCAAGATCACTCCCGTCAGGACGCACACGGCCATACTCAGGAACAAACTCGCGATGTGCCACGGGCCGAAAGCGGCGGCGGCCTGAGCGGCGATGACCGGATCGGCCGACATCCGAAGTTCGCGCAGTTCGGATACGAAAATCGAGAGCGGCCAGCCGAAGGCGACACCCGTCGCGGCGATCGCGCACAGCACGAAGCGCCAGCGGTGGACGCCGGTGCCGGCCCACGCGAAACTCGTCCAGAGCGCGATCCAAGCGCAGGCCGCCGAAAGGGCGAAGAAACGCGGGAAGACGGGGCCCACGGCGGCGCCGGCCAAGCCGCTGGCGAGCTTGTCGCGCTCCGCCGCGGTCGCGCCGTCGGGCACGATCCGCAGGTTCGCCGTCCGCGAATTCGGCTGCGTCCGCACCACTTCCGCGAAGGAATCGAAGATCGGAACCGTGGCGACGAACACGAAGAAAGTGCCCGAGCCGAACCAGAAGCCGACCGCCAGCAAGTGCAGCATTCGGAGGAGCAAGCGGCGCCCCTCCCGATCCGCGATCCGATTTTCTGTGCACCTCCAAATCCGGCCGACGTTCGCCCGGTGCTTCGCGATGACGATCAGCGCTCCGATGACGCAGAAAGCCGTGATGAGCCAATCGTCTTCGGCGATGGGATCGTTCCGAAACGCGATCCGCGCTGCGACGAGCGCTCCGACCGCCGCGAGGGAAGCCAGAGATACCATCCGGGTCGCCAGCACGGCGAGCATCCAAGTGCCGAACGCGATGGCCGCCGGAATGGGCACGAGCACCGCGACCGCCCCGGCCCCGGTTGCGACTCCCTTGCCACCGCGGAAGCCGAGGTAGACGGGGAAAAGGTGCCCGAGGAATGCGGCCGCCGCCGCGCCGACCCGCAGGAATTCGTGCGGCAGTGTTGGCGTCGCTCCCGCATTCCACAATTCCGAGAGCGGGACGATGAGCCCGACGGGCAGCGCCCCCTTCAGGAAATCGAGCGCGAACACGAGGGCGCCGAGCGG
>JAYVTJ010000999.1:0-3399 GCA_043774415.1 Fimbriiglobus sp.
GGGTCGTCCTCCTGGATCGACCTAAAACCCTAACCGACCAGACCCTTGCAATCCAGTCGGGTTTGCCGGCCTAGTTTTTTTCAACTCCGAATCGGTGGAATGGCTGCCGTGGATGCCTCTGCAATTGGGGCGATGCGCGACCGACATCCGGAGACGCCTCCCCCGTGCGGAACATCGCCGGAGATCGATTGCGGTCGCGACTACTCGATCGGTTCGAACGACGCGAAAAACCGCTCCGCATCCTTCGAGGCTCCGATTCCGTCCAAGCCGCACGCCTCGACGACGTACATCACCCCTTTGCGGACGTAGACTTTTCTGGTGCGGATGATTTCGCTGTCTGTGAACGGGATGCCGCGAATGGACACCTGAATCGCCCGGCCGGGGATGGAACCCTTTGTGAGCTTCTCGTTCGTCTTGACCGAGAACTCGCCGCCGACTTTTTTCGCGTGCGCCCTCTGGTCGGCCACGAGGGTTGAAGCGTGCCCATCCAGCAGTTGATCGGCCGTCATCTCCTTCGCATCCCGCTCATCGACTTTTTGATAGCCGACGGCGAGATAGCTCCCGCGATCTCCGACTTTGAGGATTTGAGCCTTCGTAGGCCACCCGGCCAGATCCCCTTCATCTGGGACGCCCGGCAGACTGACTCGGTAGCGGCCCTCCTCCGATTGCAGAGACTTCCATCCATCCGGCGCAGCCATCTTCGGGTCGGTCGGCTTTGCAGGTTTGAGCTTTTCGCCGCCCGCTTTCTCGAATCGCATCACCTTGAAGCCCGGATCGCCGCGTTTGCGGAGGAAGCCTTTCGGGATGGCGGAATCGTCGCCGGCGCTGTCCTGCGAAGAGATGTTGGCACCGGAGAAAGTGTAGTCCTTGACGCCGGTGCCCATCTTTTCGGGCCGCATCAGGAGCGTGTCTTTTTCGACCCAGTAGATACCCGATTCGGTGTCGTCCGGGTTGAGGGCGCTGCGGATCGTGTACTTCTTCGGCGAAGCCGCGGGGTCGAGTTCGAGCGTGTACTTCTCGCCCACGGGTTTGTCGTCCACGCTGCCGAGGATCTCGATGACGTTGCCGCGCACGGTGATCTTGTGCGTACCGTTGACGATGAGATTTTCCTTGTCGCGGCCCGTGTAAGTGCCGTAGAGGCTGCGGAGGATCCAGACACCCTCCAGCGCCGCGTCGGTCGTTTTTCCGGCGGGGGGTGTCGCCGCGCCCCCGACCCGTTGCTGGAAAGTGGCCGTGTCCCAGCCCCCCTTGATCCACCCCTCGCGCTGCCCGCCGTCGAGCAATCGGACTTTGTGCACCCCGGTCGGGGCGGCATCGGCCATCAGCAGTTGGATTTGCGCATTCGCCTTCACGGTCGCGATGGGGATCCCGCCCGCCGCGGCATCCGCGTAGACGGGCGTATCGGTTTTCGAAACGATCAGCGCGCGGTGATCCCCCTTCGTCGCCCGGGGCACACGCCCGCCATCCACCGCGACGATGCTGCCCTCGGGGAACTTCGTCCCGTTCCAATCGACGCCGCTCTTGCCGATGGACCAGATGCTGCCCGGATTATCGAAGATCGCGGTCGTCTGGAAGCCTTTGCCCGGAACCTCGCGCGCTTCGATGGCGACGGTGCCACCGAATGCGCTGTGGAACCCGTTCGCGTCATAAATGACCGCCCGGGTCGCGGTATCCCGCAGCGGCAGGGGCACATCCTTCCAGATTTCCGGCTTCGCGCCCGTGATCGCGCGGCGCTTCATCGCGATCGGGTTCGGCTTGATGCGATCCCCGAGTTCCTTCACGACGAGAGTGTCGGACGTCGGTTTTTCGAGCACCGTGAACTCGAACTTGGGCATACCCTCCGCACCCGTAAGGGTGAAGGCGATGTGCGGTCGGCCGTCTCGGAAATCGACGGTGTAGTGTCCGATGGCGGTGGTCACCTTGCCGCCGGCGCCGGCGTCGAACCCCGCCATGCCTTTGCCATCGGCTTCGATGACGAGCGAGAACTCGGGCGAGTCCCATTTGCCCGCGATGTCGCGGAGCGCGAGCGCGGGGGAGTTTCCCGGGTCCGCCGTCTTGACTTTGGCGTAGCGGATGACGCTGGCCGGATCGCCCTTGGGCATGACGAAACCCTTCGGAAGGTCGGAGTCTTTGCCGTCGGCATTCCCCAAGCGGATCGCGACGCCGGGAAGGCTGTACGAGGGCCCCCCCTTTCCGCCGACCATCGTTCGCATGAGGAGGCGGTCGCCCGCCAAGTCGTAGATGCCCTCTTGGAAGTCGCCGGGGATGCTCACGTTGGTCATCTTGAACTTTTTGGGCGACGCCTGCGGTTCGAGTACGAGGGTGTATTTCGAGGTCGTCCGCACCCCGTCCACCGGGCCTTCCACGGCGAGCGCGCCCTCGTTGATCCGCAGCCGCAAATCGGTGGTGACGAGGTAATCCTCGGTGGCCGCGCCCGTGTATTCCAGGTACGCACTCTGCATTTTCCACTCTCCTTCCAGCTCCGGATCGCGGGATTTCGAAACGGGCACCGGGGTGGTTCCGGAAGCGCGCCGCTTCAGCGTGACGGGATTCGGTTTGATGCGGTCGCCGGCTTCCTTCACGATCAGCTCATCCGCATTGGCATTCGGCAGAATGGCGAACTCATATGCGGACTTCAAACCGCTCGACGCACGGAGGGTGAAGCCAAAGCGGGGATCCTCCCCGAGGAATGCGATCGTGAACTCGGCCGTCAGCACAAGGGGCTTGCCGCCTTCGCTGATGGTGAAACTGCCCGTACCCTGGCTGAAAGTGCCCAGTTCGGCGCGGCCGCGCCCGTCTGGTCCGATCTTGAACGAGATGTCCTTTGCGTCCCACATCCCTGCGAAGGCGCGGAGGCGGTCGGCGAGATCGGAGGCCGGGACAGGCCCGGGAATGGATGTGTCCGTCGTCTTCAGGGACTCCATGACTTCCCACTTGGCGTATCCGATCCCCGATTTGCCCGGGATCGCCATCAAGTGGATCATCGTGTAGATCCCGATGTGTTCGCGGGCTCCGACGAAAACGACGATCGGCTTTTTGGACTGCATCAACGAATCGAACCGATGAAATAAGTTCTGCCACTCGGCACTAAATTTGCGCTCGAGGGCTTCGCCGCGACGTCCTTCGCAGTGGAGCTTGTTCCGGTACTGAAGGTGTTCCTCGGCCTTGGCGCGGAGGGCTGGCCGCGCTTCGCGCGCCTGGGCATCGGTGGTGATTGGCTCGTGCAGGTCGAACAGTTCGTTGCCCGTCCGGAAGTAATTTTTGTACGCGGAAACTTGGGACGATGTAGGCTGGCCGACCCACCAGTAGAGGACGAAGGCGACACCGCCCATGAGGGCGATGGCTGCGGCGACCCAGAGGATTTCTCTGGGAAAGCCCGCTCTCCGCACCGCCCGCCCC
>JAYVTJ010001000.1:0-5605 GCA_043774415.1 Fimbriiglobus sp.
CACCTCCCTCACCGGCTACCAGGAAATCCTCAGCGACCCGAGCTACCGCGGCCAGATCGTCGCGATGACCTACCCGATGATCGGCAACACCGGCACCACGGCCGCCGATCAGGAATCGCACGGCGTGCAGGTGGAAGGGTTCGCCGTGCGCGAACTCACCGATGTGCCGAGCAACTTCCGCAGCCACCGCAGCCTGAACGAATACCTCAAGGCGAGCAACGTCACCGGCATCGAGGGGATCGACACGCGGGCACTCGTGAGGCACTTGCGCACGCGCGGGGCGATGGCGGGGATTCTGTCGAGCGTCGAACTCGACGATGCGGCGCTCGTGGCCCGGGCCAAGGCTCACGGCGGCATGGCGGGCAAGGACTACGTGAAGGAAGTCGTGCCCGAGAAGGCCTTCAATTGGGATCGGGGCTTCGACAGCCTGTCGAAGCATGTGCTGCCGGCGCGGCCGATCACGAAGCACGTCGTCGCCGTGGACTACGGCATGAAGTGGAACATCCTGCGCTGCCTCGTGCAGGTCGGCTGCAAGGTCACGGTGGTGCCGGGGACGTGGACGGCGGAGCAGATTCTGGCGAAGGAACCGGACGGTGTCTTCCTCAGCAACGGCCCCGGCGATCCGGCCGTGCTCGGCTACGCCGTGGACGCGGTCAAAGGGCTGCTCGGCAAGAAGCCGGTCTTCGGAATTTGCCTCGGCCATCAGTTGCTCGGGCAAGCGCTCGGCGGTCGCACCTTCAAGCTGAAGTTCGGCCATCGCGGAGCGAATCAGCCGGTGTTCAACGAGTTGAAGCGGACGGTCGAGATCACGACGCAGAACCACGGCTTCGCCGTCGATCCCGCGAGTCTGCCGGACGCCGTCGAAGTCACGCATCGCAATCTGAACGATGGCACCTGCGAAGGGATGCGCCACCGCGATCTGCCGGCGTTCAGTGTGCAGTACCACCCGGAGGCGGCCGCCGGGCCGCACGATAGCGGCTACCTCTTCGAAGAGTTCCGCGCGATGCTCGGATAATCGGAAGGACCCGATGGTGAAGCTGCCGAAGGATTTCGCCGCGCTCGTCTACGTCCACCTCGGCCTCCTCGCGGCCGCGTTCGCGGTGGCTTGGTTCGTGCACACGCAATCGCCCGCGCTGCCGCTCATGGACGAATGGGATTTGCTGCGCGAGTGGCTCGAATCCGATTCCACTTGGACGTGGATCTGGAAGCACCACAACGAGCACCGCTTCCCGCTCTCCAAGATGATCTGGCTCGGCGCGCTGAAGGTCACCGGCTACAACTTCGCGGCTCCGCAGTACGTCTCGTTCGCCCTCCTCTTCTCGACGGCGCTGCTGCTCGTCTGGACGGCGCGGGGGCTGCGCGGACGTTCGCATCCCATCGACATCCTGTTCCCCGCGCTGCTGCTGCACTTCGGCCACGGCTTCAACTTGCAGATGGGTTACCAGGTCGGGTTCGTACTCTTCGCCTACTGCGCCTCCGGCTGGCTCTGGTGCGCCGGCCGGCTCGCGCAGGGCGGCGGCACCGCATGGGCCCTCGCCAGCTCCGTCTACGCCGCTCTGCTCATCCCGTGCGGCGGCTTCGGATTGATCTTCACGCCGGTCGTCGCCTTCTGGCTCGTCTACTTGGCCCGCCGCGCCCGCGCGCAGGGCAAGCCGGCGCTGCGGTGGTACTGCTTTGCGCTCGCCGCGGTCATCGTGTCCTACTCCGGGTGGATCGCGGTCACGATGCCGAAGCGGACCGCCCCCGGCACCGATCCCCTCGCGCAGCCGGGGGAGTTCCTGACGGGCGTGGTCGGCTACCTCGCCAGCGCCTTCGGATCGTGGCCTGTCCGCGAAGGGGCCGAGCCGTGGAATATCGTCGCCGTCGCGATCCCCGTGGTCGTCGCCTACACCGTCGGCTTCCGCACCCTGACGCTGCGCCTGGATGAACTCGACCCGCGCCGCATCCTGTTCATCGCAATTCTGCTCGTGGTGGTCGGGACCGTGCTCGTGGGGGCCGCCACCGCCCGCGCCCGCGGCAGCGGACTCGCCGAGCGCTATTCCACCTCGAGTGCCATCGGCGCAGCCGCCGTGCTGCTCGGGCTGATCGGGACCGTCCCGCTGCGGCCGTCGAAATGGGTCGAGCGCGCGGGGAGTGCGATCGTCCTCGCGCTGGCGGTCGCGCTCCTCTACGCGAATTACGGGCCGGGGTTGAACCTCGCCTTCCGGATGCGCGAAACGGCCCACGGCCTGGACCGCGACATCCGCGCCGGCGAAGCGCCCCTGTTTCTCGCGGGTCGCCACGGCGGTACGCCCGGTGTCCTCGTCGGCGACTTCTTGGCCGACGACCTCCGCGCGCTGCGGAATTCGGGCATCCCGCCGTTCCAATCCATGTCCGCCGATCCGGTTTACCGCACCGAAGCGATACCGGAGCTGCCTCCTGCCGACTGGCACTATGCGGAAGCCGATTTCGAAGCGCACAAACCCGCTCCCGGAATGGCGCTGCCCGATCCGCCCGCCGGCGCCATCGGCCTGCGACTCCTCGTGACCACCGTGAAGTACTGCGGCTGGCAGCGGCTGATGCTGCACTGGGTCGATGCGCGGACGGGCACCGCGCACGAGTGGGTCGCTTTCCCGCATTTCCATCCGGTGCCGCACCATCTCACCTTCCGGCTGACCGGCGCGCCGACGCAACTCCGGCTGATCGCGGCGAGCGCCATCGAAGAGATCGCCGTCGGCGAACCGCAATGGCTCATCGGCGGGGGCACCCGCTGATGCGCCGGCCTCCGGATCTCGCGGCGCTGCTCTTCGTCCACGCCGGGCTGCTCGCGGCCGCCGTCGGCGCCGGGATGTTCGTGGTCACGAAGACCACCGGCCTCCCGCTCGTGGACGAATGGCTCGTCCTCGACGGATGGACGCAATCGCCGAGCACCGCCGCGTGGTGCTTCGAACACCACAACGGCCACCGTTACCCGATCGCGAAGGCGCTCTGGCTCGGCGTCCTCCGCGCCACCGGGTTTCGCTTCGATGCCCCGCAGTTCCTCACGCTCGCCTTCCAGATCTCCGCCGCGACGCTGATCCTCTGGACGGCGCGCGGCCTCCGCGGTCGATCCCATCCGGCCGATGCGATCTTCGCCGTGCTCTACCTCCACCTCGGCCACGGGCTGAACTGGCTCATGGGCTACCAACTCGGCTTCGGGTTGCTGGCTTACTGCATCGCCGGGTGGATCTGGACGGCCGGGCACTTGGCCCGCGGCGGCGGACGCGGTTGGGCACTCCTCAGCGTCACCTACTGCGTGCCCATCCTGCTCTGCGGCGGCTTCGGCATCGCCTTCACCCCGGCCCTCGTCCTCTGGCTCGCCCACCTCGGATTTCGGGCGGAGCGCGCGGAGCGAATCGGATTCTTCCTCGCGGCGGTCGGCGCCGGGGCGTACACCGCGTGGGTCGTCGCGACGCTTCCGCCGATGATCGACTACGGCTACTCCCCGATCCAACAGCCGCTCGAGTTCCTTGGGCGTCGTCGGCGGGTACCTCGGGGTGTCGCTCGGCCACTGGCCGGCGTTCGAGAATCCGTCGCCGGTACTCCCCGCCATCATTTGCGGAACCATCGCCCTCGCTTACGCCTTCGGTTCGCTCCGCCTGCTGCGGCGCATCGTCCGGAGGCGCGGCGCCGATCCGCTCGACATGGTTCTGCTGCTCGTCATCCTCGGGACCTTCCTCGTGGCGGCGGCATCGGCCCGCGCCCGCCCGGCCGCGCTGGTCGACCGCTACGCGATCGCCAGCGCCGGCGGACTCGTCGCACTGGCGCTGAGTTTCGTGAAGCGCGACTGCGCTCCGCAGAGTCGCCTGTCCAATGCCCTCACGTCCTCCGTGGGGATTCTCATCGCCGCAGGCCTCTGGCACGTGAACGAGCGCCCCGGGATCACCGAAGCGTACCGTTTCGGCATCCCCTCGGATGAACTCGCCGCCGACATCCGCGCCGGGGAGCCGGCGCTGTTCCTCACCGGCAAGCACTCCGCGTCGATCAACGCACTCTGCGGCGAGAAGCTCTCGGACTACCTGCGCCATCTGAAGGAGGCCGGCATCCCGCCGTTCGCCGCGATGCCGGACGATCCCGCGTACCGCGCCGGACCGATCCTCCGTGAGCCGGTGATTTGGAAGGAGAAGCCCCCGCCGTTCGAACTCCCGCCGGCGCCGGTCGGGGTCATCGGACTGCGTCTCGTCGCCGATTCCAAAGCGTGGAATGGCCGATGCAAATTGCAGCTGAAGTGGATCGACTCCGGCACCGGACAAGCGCGCGAGGAAGGGGCATTCCCACCCTACTTCCCCGGTGCGGTCCGGCTCATACTCAAGCTGACCGGGACACCGACCGGCGCCCGGCTCGAACTCGCAGCCCCCTTGACCGAATTGCACCTTTCGCAATTCGAATGGCTGATCGCCGCGCCCGGCCGATAACAAATCTCGATGGTTTTTGTAGGGTGGGTCGAGTCTGCAAGCCCCACCGGTGCAATCGGTCGACGGCGGTGGGGCTCGGAGCCTCGACCCACCCTACGAGCTGCACTTCATGCAATTCGATGGCTGATCGCCGCGCCCGGCCGATAATACTTCCATCCCTCCACCGCCGCACGGGATACCGCCATGACCCGGCTCTCCGCAATCGCGTTTCTCCTCGCTGCCGCACTTCCCGCAAACGCGGCTGAGCCGAAGGTCGAAACGGGCGAAGTGAAGTTCGCGGCCGATGCCAAGGACAGCACGGTGCACGAATTCTTCCGGATGGAATCGCGCACGTTCGCCTACGAATTGAAGCAGAAATACAGCCTGCCGAACGCCGAGGTGGATGTGTCCACCCTCACATTCCCCTCGGCGGTAAAATCGCCCATCGAGTCGAACAACACGGTTTACGGCGAGTACTACAAGCCGCGCAGCGCGGGCAAGCATCCGACCGTCATCGTGCTCGACATCCTCGACGGCGCCCAGGTTGTCGCGCGCTCGCAGGCCCTCTGGCTGGCGCAGCACGACATCGCCGCGCTCGTCGTGGTCATGGCCCACTACGGTCCGCGCCGCGAACCCGGTTCCAAAGAGCGGCTGCTCTCGCCGGACATCGAAAAGAGCGTCGCGAATGTCCGCCAGACGATCCTCGACTGCCGCGCGGCGCTGGCGTGGCTCGAATCGCGACCCGAAGTGGATGCGAAGAACATCGGCGTCCTCGGCACGAGTCTCGGCAGTTTCGTCGGCGGCATCTTCGGCGGCGTCGAACCGAAAGTGCGCTCGGTGAATCTGCTTTTGGGCGGCGGGGCTCTCGTGGAATCGTTCTCGGAGCATCCCATCGCGGTGGTGCTGGCGCCCGTGCTCAAGCTCGCCGGCGTGACCCCCGAAAAGCTGAAGAAGCTCATCGACCCCATCGACCCGATCACCTACGCCGACGGCTTGAAGGGGAAGCGATTGCTGCTGATCGCGGCGAAGAACGACGACGTGGTGCCACCGGCCGCGATGAAGCGATTGTGGGAAGCGGTGGGCAAACCCGAGGCGATGATCTGGGTCGAAGCGACGCATGTGGGGTCGGCGCTGTACACGTTCCAGATGATGCGCGCGGTCATCAAGAACGCGAAGGGGGAATGAACCTCTTG
>JAYVTJ010001001.1:0-2092 GCA_043774415.1 Fimbriiglobus sp.
TTTGGATGATGTCGGACGCCTCTTCGACCGCCGCCGCGTGCTCGGTGTCCATCAGTTCCGTGACGATGCGGATACCGGTACTGGCGCGCGCTTTCGCCAGCAATTTCAGCCCTTCGAGGCCCATGCCCTGGAAGCTGTACGGGCTCGTCCGCGGTTTGAAGGCTCCGGCGCGCAGGAACGGGACGCCCCGGTCCATCAGGTGCTCGGCGGTGCGCATCGTGGTCGCTTCGTCTTCCACGCTGCACGGCCCGGCGATGATTGTGAACGTCTTCGGGCCGATCTCGACATCGCCGAAGCGGATGGTCGTCGACTCCTTCTTCATCTCCCGGCTGGCGAGTTTGTACGGCTTGGTGACGCGGATGGCGTCCTCGACGCCGGGCAGGACTTCGAACTGCGATTTGTCCATGGAGCCGGTGTTGCCGGTCATGCCGATGGCCGTCCGCGTGGCCCCCGGCAGCGGATGCGGCGTCAGCCCCCGGAGGGCAATCGCATTCACCACTTGTTCGATCTGGGCCGGCGTGGCATCCGATCGCATCACAGTCAACATCTGGAGATCCTTCGGAGAAAGACGACTATTCTATGCCGGGCTCCTCAGTACATCTCATAAATGTGCTCGCCGCCGTGGCGCGGGTTGCCAATGAGCTTTTGATCGCGCTTGTCGAAATTGGAATCGTTCCCACACTGCCGAAAGGCAGAGTGGCTTTGAACCTCACCCGTCCGGGTTGTCGAGCAACTGCTGCAGGCGATCCCCCAGCACGGTTGGGAAACGGGCGGGCCAAGTGGCATCGATCAGCCCGACGCCGATCATGTCGAGAATGTGGACTCGATCCTTCAGGCGATACGCGATCAATTTCATCCGCAGGAGTTCTTCGAGCTGGACCACTTGGAAATCGATGCCCCGTTCCGAATCGTCGACGTGGGGAAACGTGTGTTCGCCGCCGGGCTTCACCACTTCGCCATCGAAGAGGAGGTGGATGCCTTCGCTCGTTCGGCCTTGGGCGCCGTCGATGAAGGTGTCCACGCCCGAGATGTGGTGGTACTCGAACCCGACGGCTTCGAGCGCGGCCTTGACCGCGGCGAGGTCGTCCCGCCGGACGAGGAGATCGACGTCCTTCGTGGTGCGGACGGCCCCCTCATCGATGCGGGCCACCCACTCGGCCACGGCGTTGCCGCCGACGACGGCATACGGCACCGCGGCTTCCTCGAGGGCGCGGGTGGCCCGGCGCAGTCGTTCCTTCACGCGTTCCGCCGCCAGGAGGGCTTTCTCCCAACCGCTGATTCCGACCGTCGTTCCGACCATGATTCGACTCCGCTTCAGTTCCATCATCGTACCGCAACTCCCCGGCGTAGGGTATCGCCGGGCCGCCTTCCCCCGTTCTTTGCAAGGGGCCGCGCCTACAATAGCGGAACACCCACCTCCGGATTCCCCCGTTGCGCCCCCGCGATCTGCAACCCGAACTGATGGACGATCCCGCCTTGCCCGCCGCAGAACATCGGCAGGCGCTCGCGGGTTTAGCGCGCTTGAATTCTTTCTCCAATAGCGTCGGTGTCCTCTGGCCTTCGGTGAAGAGGTTGGCCCGCGAACTCGGCCGGCCCGTCAAGATCCTTGATGTCGCCACCGGTGGCGGGGATGTGCCCCTCGGGTTGTGCGAGCGGGCGAAACGGGCCGGGCTCAGGCTCGAACTCAGCGCCTGCGACATCAGCCCCGTCGCCTTGGAAACCGCCGCCGCTCGGACTCGCGCCGCCGGGGCGACGGTGCATTATTTTCCGGCCGATGCCCTCGGCGAAGCGCTGCCGACGGGCTTCGACATCGTCACCTGTTCGCTTTTTTTACACCATCTGTCCGATGACGATGCCGTGAAACTGATCGCCCGGCTCGCCGCGGCCACCGATCGCCTCGTCCTCGTGAATGACCTGAGCCGCAGCCGGTGGAACCTCGGCCTCGTTTGGACCGCGACGCGGTTGCTGACGCGCTCCCCAGTGGTCCGCGTCGACGGGCCACTGAGCGTCCGGGCCGCGTTCACTTCGTCGGAAGCGGCGGCGCTCGCCACGCGTGCCGGGTTGGCCGGGGCTGCCGTCGAGACGCGGTTCC
>JAYVTJ010001002.1:0-5202 GCA_043774415.1 Fimbriiglobus sp.
ATCGCAGATCTGCGATCCCGCCGGGATCGGGCAAAAATACGATGTGATCCAGTGGTCTGCGACCACCGGCTAATATCTGTGATCCCTCCGGGATCAGGACGGATGCCGATCTACTGCTCCAGGAACTTTGGGAATGCCTCCGCAGTCCAGTGCCCTCCGCGCGTTCGGCGAACTCGTCCTCTTCTCGATGAAGCGGCACGCGAAGGTGCGCCAGCTCGCGTGGGTCGCGTTCGCATTGCTCGCGATCCTCTCGGCCCTCGTGTTCGTCTCCAGCAACGGCGACGTCGGCTGGCGCCTCGAAACGCGGACGCGCCGGATCGCCGACCCGAAGGACAAAGAGGGCGACACCCCCATCAAAGTGACCTTCAAGCAGTACGGCGAGGAACGCCTGCCGATCTACGAGACGATGCCCGGCCCGCCGGACGCTTTCGGGATCAAGGTCGCCGTGGCGAGCGCGTACCGATTCGTGATGCAGGACAAAGACTTCCTGGACGACTACGCCTTCCTCAGCTTCGTCCGCGTCGTCGTCTACGGCTACTTCCTCTCGTTCCTGCTCCCCCTGCTCACGCTCGCCTACGCCTCGGGAGCCTTCGGCGCCGAGCGCGAAGGCCGCACGATGCTCTGGCTGCTCACGCGGCCGCTGCCGCGCTGGGCCGTCTACCTCGCGAAGTACCTCGGCACGATGCCGTGGTGCGTCGGCATCAGCGCGCTCGCTTTCACCGTGATGTGCCTCTGCGGCGGCGAGTACGGCCGCCGCGCCATCGACTTGTACTGGCCGGCGGTGCTCGCCGGATCGCTCGCCTTCGGAAGTCTCTTCCACCTCATCGGGGCGCTCTTCCGCTGGCCCTCCGTCATCGGCCTCGTCTACGTCTTCTTTTTCGAGATCCTCGTCGGCGCGCTGCCGGGGAGTTTGAAGCAGCTCAGCCTGAACTACTACATTCGGTCCCTGTTCTATAATGAGACTGCGGGCGCCATCTCGCGGGCCAAGCCGGAGAACGTCGACGCGTATGCCCCGACCGATCCGACGACGGCGTGGGTCACGCTCCTCGCGGCATCGGTGCTGCTCACGCTGTTGGGAATGTTCCTGTTCGGTCGTCAAGAACCCAAGGATGGTAGCTGAACTTTCCCCGAGGTTCGCATGCTCCGCGTCGCTCCGACTTACGAAGCCATTCCGACCTATCCGCCCCTGCACGGCTACCGGGGCCAAGAGTCGATCATCGCGGCCGCGCCGCCGCGCGGACTGACGGTCGTCGTCAGCCGCGAAGCGGGGGCGCGCGGAGGCCGCATCGCCAAGCGCGTCGGCCAGTTGCTCGGCTGGCAGGTCTTCGATCAGGAGATGCTCGGCTACCTCGTCCAGAGCGAAGCGGCCAAGGCCGAGATGCTCGCCGATGTGCCGGCCGAAGCGCTTGCGTGGGCGAACCGCGAACACGCGCGCCAGCTCGAAGCCCGGCACCTCAGCGGCGGCGACCAGACCGAACTCCTCCGGCTCGCTTTCGTACTCGCCGCGAAGGGGGACGTCGTCCTCGTCGGCCGCGGCGTCGGCGAATTGCTGCCCGCCTCGACGACGCTCAACGTCCGCGTCATCGCGCCGCTGCCGCAGCGCATCGCCTACTTCACCGAGTGGCTGAGGCTCACGCCCGATGAAGCGGAAGTCGAAGTCGCGGCGCGCGACCGCGTCCGCAGCGCGCTCCAGATCGCTCTCGTCGGCTCCGATCCGGACGATCTCACACAGTACGATCTCCTCGTGAATTCGGGCCGGCTGAGCGAAGCCGAGTGCGCGGAACTGATCGCACAAGCGGTGCGCGTGAAGCAGTTCCTCCCCGATGCGTCCGACCCCTTCCTGCCCAAGTCCGGCGAATACGAGCCGGTATGACCCCGGCCTTCGCCGAGTTCGTTGTCGCGGCAACGGCGCACCCGCTCCGCGCCGCGGTCGTCCTCGGCTCCGGATTGGGCGCAGTCGCCGACGGCTGCGAAGTGCTCGCGTCCGTGAGCTATGCCGACATCCCCGGAATGGCGCCGCCGACTGTCGCCGGGCACCGCGGCCGCCTTGATCTTTTGCTCTGGGGACGCCACCGCGTTCTCGTCGCGCGTGGGCGCGTCCACTTCTACGAAGGGCACGTGGTCGAACGGGTCACCCGGCTCGTCCGGCTCTTCGCCGAACTCGGGTGCCCGACGCTCATCCTGACGAACGCCGCCGGTGGGTTGCACCCGTCGCTGAACCCCGGCGACGTGATGGTGATCGACCGGCACTGGAAACTGCTCGGCCCCGGCGACTGGAAGCAGCTCGATCAACCGACGCGGATCTATTCGGCTGCGGGATTGGGACTCCTGCGACAACTTTCACCCGCTCCGCACTTCGGCGGCTACGCGGCTCTGAGCGGCCCCTGCTACGAGACACCCGCCGAGATCCGCGCGCTGGCCGCGTGCGGCGCCGATGCGGTTGGAATGTCCACGGCCGGGGAGGCGGAAGCGGCCGCCGAACTCGGGCTGGAGGTGTTGGCGTTCTCGTGCATCACGAACAAGGCGGCCGGGCTTTCGGCGGATGCGCTCAGCCACAAGGAGGTGGAAGCGAATGCGAAGCTCGGCATCGTTGCGATGCGGCGGTTGATCGGCGCAATCCTACTCGCGGTTTGAGGAGTCTGTGAAGCTTCCGGGCATTTCCTTGCGATTGTAAGCGCGCTCCGTTACTCTGGTACTTGCTCGCAACAAGTCCCGATAGGAATTCGCCGCACATGATCCGCACGGAATCGATCCTGGCCAACGAATACTTCCAAGTGAAGTGGCACTCGGATGTCGCCATTATCATCCCGTCGCCGGAGGTGGAGCAACTCCCCGAGAGCCTGATGCAGCCGGCCGCGCAGATGCTGCTGGCGCCGATGAAGGAAGATCCGCCCATGCATCTGATCGTCGATCTCACGGGCGTGCGCTACTTCGGCTCGGCGTTCATCACCTTCCTGCTGCGGTGCCACTTGCTCGCGAAGCAGCAGGGGAGCGAACTCGCAATCGCGGGCGTGAACAGCCGCATCCGCGAGCTGCTCAAAACCACCGCCCTCGACACGATTTGGGCGCTGTACGAAACGCGACAAGAAGCACTCATTGCACTCAGTGGATCAGATTGAAATCGGCTCGGCCGATGCGAAAAGCCCACAGCCGCGCCCCGAAAAGGTGCGGCTGTTCCGTTTTTCCGTGTGGATTCGATGAAATTGTGCCGAGTTTGCCGTTATTGACGTACGATTGCTGCGGAAGTGGCGAATGATAGGGAAAGGAATTGCGTCTGCATCCCGAAGGAGTGGAGGTGTCCGTCGGCCCGGTACCCGAATGTTCGGAGGACGCGATGGAGACCCGACTGCTCGAGACGCCGCCGCCCGGCATCACTGCTTTCTACGAACTCCCGTACGAGTCCGTGGATCGCAGTCATCAGCACATCGATCGCTGCCGCCGCATCCGCGTCGGCCCCGCCCTGACCTTCGTCTTCGAGAATCAGCAAACGCTCTGGTTCCGCATGCAGGAACTCGCCGGGGTCAGCCGCAACACCGCCGATGCCGATGTCCGCCGCTTGGCCGATTGGTACAGCCGGCTGATGCCCTCGCAGAACCGCCTGCTCGCGGCCATTTGGGTCGGGGAATCGGGTCGGCGCCCGTACTTGAATATAGACAACTTGCGCGATGTCGTGGCCGAGAGCCGGCTGGTCCTCCGCTCGGGCGCGGGCTACGAGATCGCAGCGACGCTGCTCCCGCAGCGGGTGCGGGATCACCTCATCGGCCTCGTCGGTTGGATCGAGTTCCCCTTCACGGACGATGACCGCCGCGCCCTGGACACGCCGCGCCGAGAGTGGCGCTTGGTCATCGAATCGGACGACTACAGCCACGAATCGGAACCCCTCTCCCCCGCCGTGCTGATGAGCCTCCTCGCCGACTTGGGCCTCGCGGAGTGACCGCGCTGGCTGCACTCTCACTTTTTGGCGGTCATCAAAACGGAGTAGTTTAAGTTCCGCCCCCGGCGGGCTGTATATTCACACGCACATCGTCGCCGACGAATGCTCCGTGACCATCGAACAGCCCTGATCGCGATGAAGACCCTTTCCGACATGCCATTCTCCATACTCGACCTCTCGCCGATCTGCGCGGGCGGAGCCGCCGCCGAGTCGTTCCGCAACACCCTCGACCTCGCGCGGCACGCCGAGCGCTGGGGCTTCCGACGCTATTGGGTCGCCGAGCACCACAGTCTCCCCGGAATTGCAAGCGCTGCGACTTCGGTCGTCATCGCGCATGTGGCCGGGGGCACGTCGCGCATCCGCGTCGGCTCCGGCGGCATCATGCTTCCCAACCACGCGCCACTCGTGATCGCCGAGCAGTTCGGCACTTTGGAATCGCTCTTCCCCGGTCGCATCGATCTCGGGTTGGGCCGTGCCCCCGGCGGCGACGGACGCACGGCCCGCGCCCTGCGGCGGCACTTGGGGAACAGCGGCGATACGTTCCCGCAGGATCTCGCCGAACTGCGCGGTTACTTCCAACACGGTGGTCCGGGCAACGGCGTCCATGCGGTGCCGGGCGAAGGACTGACCGTGCCGATCTGGCTGCTCGGTTCGAGCGACTTCAGCGCGCTCCTCGCGGCCGAACTCGGATTGCCCTTCGCGTTCGCTTCGCACTTTGCGCCCGAGTTCCTGCACGAAGCGCTCGGACTGTACCGCCATCACTTCGAACCGTCGGATGCGTTGGCGAAGCCTCATGCGATGGTCGCGGTGAACGCCTTCGCGGCCGATACGGACGCCGAAGCGCGGCGCATTTCCACGTCGGCGCAGCAGCAGTTCCTCAACCTCATCCGCGGGACACCGGACCTTCTTCCGCCGCCGGTCGATTCGATGGACGAATTCTGGACGGCCCCCGAACGGGCGATGGTCGAGCGCAAGCTGATGTGCTCGGCCATCGGCACGCCGGAGGTCGTGCGGAGGAAGTTGGAAGCAATTGTGGCCAGCACGGACGCGGATGAACTGATCGTCGCGGGGCAGATTTTCGATCACGCGGCCCGGGTGCGCTCGTTCGAGATCGTCGCGGGGGTACGGGGGAGTAGTGGGTGAAGTTGCGAGATCGGGCGGAGCGTTGGAGTTCAACCTTCAGGTTGCGGTCGGGCGAGTCCGCGACGCCCGACCTTGCGAGTCACGCTCGTTCACCATGCGGAGTTTCCTCTTCGCAGCCGGTCGGG
>JAYVTJ010001003.1:0-1953 GCA_043774415.1 Fimbriiglobus sp.
ATTAAGAATGCGCGGCGGAGGAAGACGCCCGGTAGTCCCGGCAGCGGCGCGAGCAATTGCGAGGAGCCTTCGAGTGCGCGGTCCTTGCCGATGCACGCGGCGCTCATCCAGTAGAGCAGCAGCGCCGGCAGGATGCAGACAGTGGCCGCGCAGTTGAGGATCGCTTTCGCAAAAGGCTTCAAGAGACCTCACCCCCTAGCCCCCTCTCCGAAGCGGAGAGGGGGAACATCTATCGAGTCGATTTCGCGAAGTCGAACCGCGGATGGGGTTTGGGGTCAAACCCCATCCGCCCCAGTCCCGGGTGCCAGTCTCATCACTCCCCGTCATTCCCCGTTGTTCCCCGTTGCGGAGCACCCCGACCGGGACAACTCGGGGCACTCGGGCGGAGACCGGGACAAATCGATTCCGCCGCTCCCCCAACGACACCGGAAGCGGTTCTGGTTCAGCCTCGCCCGCGTGCGCGGCCGGCGGGGCCGAAGGACGAAAGCCCAGATCCTCGCCGAGCAAAAAGCCGTTCAGGAAAACCTCGAGCGCGACATCGACGCGCTCTACGTCGAAATGTACGGCCCGCTGAGCCGCGACCGAGCCGCGAGCATCGGCTGCGCTTACGCCCGCTACTCGACCGATTTCCAGCACAGCGTCTGCGACCAGCTGCGCGGGATCTTCGAACACGCGATCTCCCTGGGAATTTTCATCCCCCGCGCCTTCGTGTTCTACGACATCGCAGTGAGCGGTCGCAAGACCAACCGTCCCGGACTCGGGCTCATGCAAGACGTCATGAAGAAAAAAGCGGCCACGGTGCTGCTCGTGTTCACGACGAGCCGGCTCTACCGCTCGAGCCACGTCTGCATGAAGTTCGTGAAGGAGGATCTCGTCGAGCGCAAGCTCCGCTGCATCTTCATCCAATCCAACATCGACACCCACGACACCGGCCGGTGGGATTTGCTGCTCGATTTTCAAGCCATCGCCGACAAGCTGATGACGGGGCAGTATTCCCCGAACATCCGGGCGGCCCACATCTCCCTCTTCCTGCTCCGAATGGTGGTCGGGACGCTGCCTTTCGGCTACATGGGAGAGGATGCCCCCGGCGCCCCGACTAAGCGCGGGCTGTCGCGGCAGATCATCGTCGTCGACCCCGAACTCTCCGGGTGGGTCGTCAAAATCTTCCACTGGTTCGTCGTCGACCGGCTCCCACTGGCGCGCATCCTCGAGCGCCTCAACGATCGGGAGGTTCCGCCCGGTCCGAAGTCGGACGGTACTCACTGGACCGAGCAGGGCCTGCACTACTTGCTCACGAACGGATCCTACCGGGGTCTCTGGAAGTACGGCGCCGGCGAGAATATCTGGCAATCCAAAGCGGACTACTCCAAGAGGGTTATGCGGGATGAACCCCTCCGCGAGAAGCACTTCGAGGAACTCCGGCTCATCACCGACGAGCAGTGGTACGAGGCGCAAAAGATCCTCGCGTCGTCGCCCCAGCGGAACGCGGGCCGCAAGCCGAAGGACGGCAACACGGCGACCCGGCCGCGGATCCTCAACGGCTTCCTGAAGTGTCCGACGCACGAGTCGCCCCTCAAGGTGGGCGGCTCCGACGGCCACTGGATGTTCTGCCCGAAGTGCCGCGGGCTGCCGCGGGAAAAGCGGCCCCTCTACACGCCGCTCCGGCGCGACCTGGCCCTGCGGATGATCTGCCGGGCCGACGCCGTCCGCGCCGACGAGCACCTCGCCCGCGACCTCGTGCAGCCCGCGCTCGCCGCCGCGGCCGAGGTACAGAAGGGGGACGGAGCCGCGAAGTCGCTGGCGACCCTGAAGGCGCAAGCGGAGAAGCTCTCGCGCAGCATCCAGTTCACGCAGAACGACCCGGGCGACACGGACCGCGATCTCGAAGAATCGAAGGGGCGGCTCCGAGCCCTTCGCCGGGATCGCGCCGCCGCCGAAGCCGAAATCGCCCGG
>JAYVTJ010001004.1:0-3748 GCA_043774415.1 Fimbriiglobus sp.
CGCTTCAACGCTGTCTGGTGCGTCTTCGACGTGGACGAGCATCCCGATATCCCCGCTGCGATGACGATGGCGAGCGACAACGGCATCGATCTCGCAATCTCGAGCCCGTGCTTCGAGCTTTGGCTCATCCTCCACTTCCGAGACTGCCCCGGCGGCATGCATCGCCACAAACTCCAGAAGCTCATGGAAAAGCACATCGCGGATTACGATAAGCGCATCGAGTACGCCGACTACGAAAAAGGTTATCCCGATGCGGTCCGGCGTGCGACGAAACTCGCCGAGCAAGCGCAGCGCGTCGGCGCTCCGCTCTACAATCCTTCGACGGGTGTTTATCGCCTCACCGAACTCATCCGCGGCGAATAGAGTTGCGGCTTTCGGTATCCTTCCCCCTCCTACAATACCTCTCCGCCGATCGACCGCGCGTCCGGAGTCCCGCCGTCATGGATGGTCCGAATCTGTCCGACCCGTTCAACCGGGAATTCCTCGAAGGCCAGTACCGCCTCTGGCGCACCGACCGCCGCGCCGTCGACGAGAGCCTCCACTACCTCTTCTCCGGCGCCGAATTCTACGGCGGCGGCACCCCCGATTTCGGCGGCGGTCACCGCGAATCCAACGGGTACCACGCCCCGCTCACGGCCCTCCCGGTCGAAGCGCGCCTCCAGACGGCCGCCGTGCGGCTCATCAACGCCTTCCGCATGTCCGGCCACCTCATCGCGCGCACGAACCCGCTCGAAGCCGGTCCCAGACCGACGCCGTGGGAACTCGACTTCGACCGCTTCGCGATCACCGACGACGACCGGTCGAAGCAGGTCGACGCGTCGATGTTCTTCAGCATCGCCGGAGCCGAGACCATCGGCGATGTGCTCGATGCGCTGCGCGAAACCTACTGCGGGTCGATCGGCGTCGAGTACATGCACATCCAGGATTTGAAAGCGCGGACGTGGCTCGCGCAGCGCATCGAACCGAACCACAACCGCCCCGATCTCCCGGCCGAGAAGCGGCTGCGGGCGCTCCACCTGCTGCGGCGCGCGGAGCAGTTCGAGAACTTCCTCCAGGTGAAGTTCCTCGGCAAGAAGCGCTTCGGCCTCGAAGGCGGCGAGACGCTCATCCCGATGATGGACGCGATCATCCGGACGGGCGGGCAACTCGGCGTGCTCGAGTTCGTCATCGGCATGCCGCACCGCGGCCGGCTGAACGTGCTCACGAACATCCTCATGAAGCCCTTCGACGAACTCTTCATCGAGTTCCTCGATCCGTATCACCCGGATGCGGTCGAGACCGACGGCGATGTGAAGTACCACATGGGCTACTCGTCGAACGTCGATGCCGGCGATGGAAAAACGGTCCACCTCACGCTCACGCCGAACCCGTCGCACCTCGAAGCCGTGAACCCCGTGGTCAACGGCCGGGTGCGCGCGAAGCAGCGCCTGCACAAAGACGAAGACCGCTCGCGCGGCGTGCCGCTGCTCCTCCACGGCGATGCGGCCTTTGCCGGTCAGGGCGTCGTCGCGGAATCGCTCGGCATGGCCAACCTCCAGGGCTACCGCACCGGCGGCACGCTCCACATCGTCGTGAACAACCAGATCGGCTTCACGACTCGGCCGCGCGATGCGCGGAGTACGGAATACTGCACGGACATCGCGAAGTTCATCCAGGCGCCGATCTTCCACGTCAACGCCGAAGATCCCGATGCCTGCATCCGCGTCGCGGAGTTGGCGATGCAGTATCGCCAGGCGTTCAAGAGCGATGCCGTGATCGACCTCGTTTGCTACCGCAAGATGGGCCACAACGAGACCGACGACGCCTCGGTGACGCAGCCCGTGGAGCACCGCAAGATCCAGGAGAAGTACCGCGAGCAGAACACCATCGTGCCGATCTACGCCCGCAGGCTCGTGGCCGAAGGGCTGACGACCGATGCGGAACTCGCGCAGGTCGATCACCTGTTCAAAGGGGCCGCGAACGCGGAGGGGAAAGCGGAGTACGAGAAGGCCGACGGCGAACTCGAAGCGGCGCTGAAGACGGCCAAGGACGCGGAGCAGAAAGACGAGAAGTCCCACCACCTCATCCACGGCATGGCGTCCCTCGGCGGCCGCTGGAAGGGGATGACGCACGAGTATTCGCACGCCCCCTGCGCGACGGGTGTGCCCGGCGAGGTGCTCGATACCATCGCCGAGCAGCTCGTGAATCTGCCGGCCGACTTCACGCTGCACAAGAACCTTCAAGATAAGATCTGGGACGAAGCGAAGAAGGAGTTCCGCTATCCGAGCGGCGACAGCCCGTACAAGCGCCGCGACGAAATCAAGGCGCGCGGCCGGGTCGATTGGGGCGCGGCCGAGGCGATGGCCTTCGGCTCGCTCGTGCTCGAAGAGCACCCCGTGCGGCTCAGCGGGCAGGACAGCCGCCGGGCGACCTTCAGCTTCCGCCACGCCTACTACTACGATGCGAACGACGGTCGCCCCTTCTGCCCGCTCGCCAACTTCCCCTTCCCGACGGCCCCGTTCGACGTCTTCGACAGCTTCCTGAGCGAGATGGCCGTCGTCGGCTTCGAGTACGGCTACACGCTCGACGACCCGCAGACGCTCGTGCTCTGGGAGGCGCAGTTCGGCGACTTCGCCAACGGCGCGCAGGTCATCATCGATCAGTTCGTCGTCTCGGGCGAATCGAAGTGGAACCGCGGCAGTGGCCTCGTGATGCTCCTGCCGCACGGCTACGAGGGGCAAGGCCCGGAGCACTCCTCCGCCCGGCTCGAACGCTACTTGCAGTTGTGCGCCGAGGACAACATCCAGGTGGCGCACCTCACGTCGCCGGCGCAGTATTTCCACGCCCTCCGCCGGCAGGTGAAGCGCAACTTCCGCAAGCCGCTGATCCTGATGACGCCGAAGGCGAACGCTCGGTCGAGTACCTCACCGGTCGAAGAACTGATCTCGGGCCGCTTCCACGAAGTGCTCGCCGATGCGCCGAAGGACGATGCGGCCATCACCCGCGTCATCCTCTGCACGGGGAAAGTCTATCACGATTTGAACAAGGCCCGCACCGAGGGGCACGCCGAGAAGCCGGCGGGCAAGCAGGTCGAGAAGATCCCGCTCGGGAATCTGGATCACGTCGCCATCGTGCGCATCGAGCAGCTCTACCCGTGGCCGGCGGAGCAGTTGAAGGCGGCGCTGAATCGCTTTCCGAAAGCGGAGCACGTTTGGGCGCAGGAGGAATCGCACAACAACGGGGCGTGGTCCTTCGTGGAGCCGCGCCTGCGCGACCTCGGATTCCCGGCGCGGTATGTGGGCCGCGATCCGAGCGCCAGCCCCGCGATCGGTTCGGAGAAGCTGCACAAGTTCGAGCAGTGCGACCTGATCCAGCGCGCGTTCCTGAGCCAAGCGCACGGCACGGACGCGGAGTTCGTGTGAGGAGTGTTCCGTAGGGTTGGCCGACCCATGATGAACCGGGAGACGGAATGCCTTCCCATGCCCTTCTCAATTGGCAGACCTTCGGCTTGATCCGTCTGGTGGAAATCGAGCAGCAGTGTTCGACCTCGGCAATCACGGGTCCGAGCGGCTTGGCGGAGGAAAACCTCCGCGGGGGTCTGATCCCACTGGTGCGCCCTTTTCCCTTCGCTAATTCCTTTTCCGATCTCGAGCTTCGTAGGAGTGGTCTAGAACACGCGGCGTCCGACTGGCATGAGCGGGGTTCCTGACATCCTGTTCACCCGGCACGGACGCCGCGATGCACGACTTTACCCGTTTGGCTCTCGCCC
>JAYVTJ010001005.1:0-3063 GCA_043774415.1 Fimbriiglobus sp.
GGAACCGACCGACCTCGCGACGACAACCTCAGCGGTGTCGTCCCAGTTTTGCGCCCCGGCTACGACCGCCCAAAAGTGAGGTGACGCCCGGTATACGCAGCTTTCGCCGATGATCGAATATCGATACTCGAGCGAATGTGTGCCCACCGGCGTCTCCGGCCAAGAAACAACCCTCAGACGAACTCGACTGCTCGCCGTTCGGCCTTTCGCCGAGCGGCCGCTGCCCACTCTGCGGACCAACCGCGCAGGCCGCTATCCCGTCTCGCCCGGAACCCGGTGCGAGCGTCGCGCGCCTGCCCAGCGGCCGCCCCGCGCGGACGGATGCCGGCCCCCGCCCTGATCCGGGGAGGTCGCCCGTCCGCGCGGGACACGGGGTGCCAGCCTCCCGAACCAGGATCGGCGGGGATGCCGCGATGAGCTGGACCGAAATCGAAGTCCTCGTGGACCGGGCGAAGGTGGGCGACCGCGAAGCGTTCGGCGAACTCGTCGTCCGCTTCGAGCGCACCGTCTACGGGATGGCCCTGAAGCACGTGCGCAACCCCGGCGAAGCCGAGGAACTCGCGCACGAAGTGTTCGTGCATGCGATGCGGAAGATCCCGCAACTGCGGGAAGCCCGCGCCTTCGCCGGCTGGCTCCGCCGGATGACGGCCCGAATGGCCATCAACCGGATGACCCGCCGGGGCGCGGCGTTCAGCGCCGAACCGGAGATGCTCGACGCCATCGCCGGAGACGGCCGCCGGCCGGACGAGGATATGGAAGTCAGCGAAGCGAAGGCGGGGCTGCACGCCGGGCTGAAGCTCCTCAAGGCCGAGGACCGGGCGACGCTGGAAGCGTTCTACCTCCGCGGGGATAGCCTCAAGAAGATGAGCGCCGACTTCGCCGCCCCCGTCGGGACGATCAAGCGCCGGCTGCACGTGGCCCGCCACCGCCTGAAGGAAGTCCTGGAGGCGAAGGGCCACCCCGACTGCGTGCCGGCCGGTCTGGCCGACGCGCCGCAGGGCAAGAAGCATAAGAAGACGTCCGTCGATTTCCTGGCGGCGTGATTCGTATGTGGAATGAACCACGAAGGAAGAAAACGAAGAGAAGCGAAGAATCGGTGTCAAAACCATCTTCGACTTCTCTTCCTTATCCTCCTTCGTGGTTCATGCTTTTCCTGCCAGAGGCCGAGTTCAATTCGGCGAAGGATGGCATCGTCGAAGAAGGCGAAGGACCTTCGCCGACGGCACGCCTTCGCCCTCGAGCACGGTCTTGGTCGCGAGCTTGAGGGAGGCGAAGTCGAGTTCGACGAGTTCCTGCAGGTTCTTGACGGAGATCGCGATCATGGGAATTCGTGTACGCGAGATCGCTATTTGATGGCGCGGTCGCCAGGCGGAATGGCCATGAGTTTTCGCAATCGGTAGTGGCCCGATTTCGACACATCGGTGTTGTATAGCCCCGCCACGGCCAATGCCTTCATCTCGGCGATCATCGGAATCGCGGCGTCGGTGACGAAGGTGAACGACATGGAGAGGTAGCCAAGCTTCGGAAGCGCTCGGATCTCCTTGAGTCCGGCATCGCCGACTCGCGTGTGATCCAGCGTCAGGGTCTCGAGTCCGTCGAGTCCCTTGAAATGTTTCATCCCGGCGTCGCCGACGGCGGTGTTGTGCAGCACAAGCGTTTCGAGTTGCTTCAGCGCAGCGAGATTGGCCATGCCGTCATCGCTCACTCGCGTATTCCCCAAATGCAGGATGCGCAAGTTCTGCAGATCCCGCAGTGGTTTGAGGCCACGGTCGGTCACGCCCGAGCGCTCCAGTTCTAAATGTTCGAGGCGGGCGAGTTTCGCGAATCCCGCCATCCCCGCGTCGGTGATTGGGGACTGACTGAGAACCAGTTTCGTCAGGCCGCTCAGCGCTTCCAATCCCGTTCCGGAGACGTTGATGCGGCTGAGCTGGAGGACCGAAAGCCGGGACATCCCGGCGAGGTTGCGAATCCCGGCATCATCGACCAAGGTATCGTCGAGACGGAGTTCTTCCATTTCCTTCAAATCTTCCAGACCTTTCAGCCCCGCGGTACCGATCGGCATCTGATTCAAAACGAGTCGTCGAAGTGTTTTCAGCGACGCGAGTTCCCGCAAGCCCTCGTCGCCGATCCGGGTGCCGGTCAAATCGAGGGAGACCAGCTTCTTCATCTTTCCGAGTTCCTTGAGACCGGCGGTTGTCACCGAACCGAACGGCGCACTCAGCGAGGTGAGTTGCGGTAAGCCGCCGATCATCCGGAGCGTCACGTCGTCGAGTGCCGACGGCGCGAAGAGTGTCCGGAGTTGATCCATCCTCGCCAATTCCTTCCATCCGTCTTGCGTGATCGAGCCGGCGTAGCCGATCTCCAAGCCGGTCAGCGACGAGATTCCGGCGACCTGCTTCATGTGCTCATCCGTGGTGCCGCTCGTGAGCTGCAGCACCCGGAGCGACTTGCTGGACTGGAGCACTTTCAACTGGTCGGGCGTCGGGCATTGACTGCCGAAGAGGATCACCTCCAAGTTCTTCATCCCGGCCAGCGCGGCGAAGGTGCCGGCATCCGGGCGGAACGCACCACGGGACAAGTCGATTCCGAATGGGACGGACACCGGTGGCCACTCCGAGGCCGGTTTGAATCCCATGATCTGGAAAGCGGGGAGTTCCGAGACGGGGTCTTTGAAGGATGAGAACCAGAGTCCTCCATTCGGCGTCCTCGAAACGAAGCCGGCGGAAGCTCCGACCTTCTGAAACGCCCGGACAGTCTCGGCATCGAGATCCTTGATTTTCGGAACCGGTGCCGCCGGCGCGGAGTCCGCCGTCGCGATCACGAAGCCGCAAGCGAGGACGATGGAACGGAGCATGAGCGTTTCCCCGGAGGTCGACGAGTTGCGGAAGAGTGTACCAGACCCAGCGCGTCGACAGAACTACGCCACACACAAACGGGTGCGCCAATCCTTTCTGGCATCGGAGAGATCTCGGGAAATGCCGCAAGTCGTTGGCGGGCTTGGCACGTACCGAAAATCGGCGCGTGATTCCGATCGGGGGTGCCGCAGCGGCGTCGAAATCATCC
>JAYVTJ010001006.1:0-5772 GCA_043774415.1 Fimbriiglobus sp.
GTCAAGGGCCGCGAGTGGGTCGGCGCCGGTTCGAACGGCAACAGCGTGCCGGCCGGGATCGACATCGCCAACGCGATCTTCCTGAAGAAAGGTCTCTCGGTCTGCGTTGCGGCCGACGATCTGTTCATGGCCTACGCGGGCGGAGTGTTCACGGGCAACCCGGCGCTCGGCCCGAACGACATCGACCACGCGGTCGCGTTCGTCGCCTACCGCAAGTCGGTGTCGCACCCCGGCAAGTACGAATTCCTGCTCCGGAATTCTTGGAACACGAGCTGGGGCATCGGCGGGTACATGTGGTGCCTCGAAGGCGCGTCGCTGGCCGGCTGGGGCGCGTTCTACGCCATCGGCGTCGGCAACGCTCCTGCGCCTTCCCCGGCCCCGCAGCCGGCTCCGGTGCCCATCCCTCAAGGCTGGCGATTCATCGGCGACCCGGTCCACGTCGGTGTGTTCGGCGGCACGTTCACGCCCTCCGGCAAGATCGTCCCCGTCACCGGCGGGGTATCGACCAACTGGTTCTCGCTCGTCATGGACCTGCGGGCGATCGTCGCGGATGTCCAGGCGGTCGATGCCGCGGGGATGATCGCGGCCGTGAAGAAGCTCATCGAGGACGGCAAGGCCCACAACTGGCCCGCGGTCGAGGCCGACGTGATGGATCTGGTCGGCCGGCTCTCGCAAGGGAACTGGGCACCGCTCATCGCGGACGCACAGAAAGTCCTCGCCGATCTCGGCGTCCGGACGGCGAGCGGCCAGATGGGGGCGTTCGACTGGAAGTCCTTCCTCATGGCCCTGATTCAGGCGTGGCTCGCCGGCGGCGGCGGGCTGCACGCGAAAGCCCCGTGCGGGTGCAAGTAATACCGATCCACCGGCGGAAGGAGAGGGCCGTCGGTGATAGGGGCACGGATGCCCCACCGCCTCGGGTGTGGTCGAGTCCTCGGTAAGAGCCGGCTCTGGGAACGGGGGACACACTCCGACGCCGGCCACCACACTACCTCCCCTTCCCTTCCCCGGAGTCGCCTCATGTTCATCGCTTGTGGCATTCTCACGGTTCTGATCGTCGGCCTTCTGGCCCGCGAACTCTACCTCCTCGGGGAACCCGAATCCTCCTACCCGCTCCGGCTGGTGCTGAAATCCGATCGGGAGCCGCTTCCGATTCCCGGCCCGATCATTTTTGACACCGACGACACCGCCGAAATCACCGACCCCGACCGGACGCTCGAAATCCCCCGCTGAGGACGCCCATGCCGAATCTCATCGAGCGGCACCGGGAAACCGTCCGGCAACTGCTCGACGGTGGGATGTCGCAAGTCGAGATCGCCAAGCAGTTGCAGGTTTCCCGCCGCACGGTTCACCGCATCGTCGAAGCGATGGGGCGAATCGGCACGAAGGCGAACACCGTCGAGGACATGGCGAGCATCGAAGAGGACGGCGACAACCTCCAGTACCGCGCGACGACCCGCAAGCCGATCAAAACCCTCAAGGAACTTGAAGTATCCTGCGAAGTCGATTTCGCAGTCTGGCGCGTGAAGAAGTGGAGCTGCAAGGGCTGGACGACGGCGATGAAGGTGAAGGCCGACGGGAAGGAGAATCCCGAAGTCGTCCAGAACTACAGCGTGTCGGCCGACTTCGAAAGAATCCTTCCGAGGTCGCTTCAGGAGGCGACCGATGCTATCTTCTTGCGAATGGCCAAGTATGCGCCGAAATATGCCGGGATGCCGAAGCCGAAAAAGGGGGGCGAATTCCTCGCCCTGCTGAGTCTCGCAGACCATCACTTCGGCAAGCTCTGTTGGTCCCCCGAAGCCGGAACCAACTACGACCTGAAGATTGCCGAAGTCCTGTTTCGCGATGCCGTGGACGACCTGATTGCCGAGTGCGCCGGGAAGTCGGTCGAGCGATGGCTGTTCCCGCTCGGCAACGACTTGGTCCACATCGACAACAGCCGGAACAAGACGTTCAACGAGACGCCGCAGGACGTGGACGGTCGGTACGCGAAGATCATCGAGACGGCGGAAATGTCCGTCATCCGGGCCGTCGAGCGCATGGCCGAAACCGCGCCCGTCTCTGTTTTGTGGATACCGGGGAATCACGACCGGACGACGAGCTTCCACGTCGCGCGGACGGTGCAGGCCTGGTTCCGCAATTGCCCGCGGGTGACGGTCGATGTCGGGCCGAACCCGCGCAAGTACTTCCAGTGGCACCGGACGCTGCTCGGCTTCACGCACGGGGATCAAGAGAAGATCGCGACCCTCCCGAACATCATGGCGAGCGAGCGCCCGAAGGAGTGGGCGGCGAGCGATTGCCGGCACTGGTTCCTCGGCCACATGCACCGCTCCCGGAAGTGGCTGACGCAGGGCGGCGACGCCTTTGAGGGAACGGAAATCAAGGTCATGCGGTCGCTCGGCGGCACCGACCGCTGGCACCACGACAACGGCTACATCGGGGGCGAGAAATCCCGCGCCGCCGAAGTCCACTGGTACGGGAAGACGCGCGGCTACTCCGGCCATGCGATCGTCAACGCGAGGGCGGCATGATGGTGTGCGAAGATTCGAAGGGGAACCTCGTCGCTGGCGTCGGCAAAGACGCGGAAGTCGTCGTGTCGCCGAACGGGGCGAAGCAGAGCAAAACGCTCTACCGGGCCGACTTGCTCCCGCAGCGCGCGACGCTCGCCGTGGCCGGGGTGCTCCATGAAGGCAGTGTGAAGTACGGGGACGGCAACTGGAAGGGCATCCCGGTCGATTCCCACCTGAACCATGCTCTCATTCACATCTTCGTTTACCTCGCCGGGGATCGCTCCGACGACCATTTGGAGCACGCGGCTTGCCGCGCATTGATGGCACTCGAAATGAAGCTCGTTCCCCCTCTGGAGAAGCAGTGATGATCGGAAAAACGATGGAGGCGAAGTGATGTTCCTCGACCACGACGAGCTTCCGCCCCTCATCTACCTCGCCGGCCCCATCTCGAAGGGCAACATCGTCGCGAACGTCGCGCAGGCCGACGACGCCATGCTCGCCCTGATGGAAGCCGGGTTCGCCGTCGTAAATCCGATGCTCACGTGCTGGGCCGGTGCGGGCCGGGTGCTCACGGAACGGCCGATGACCTACGCCAAGCCGCTGGCCTCGGCCCACGGCGGCTTCGCCTACCTCCGGCACGAGGACTGGCTGCGCAACTGCTTCCCGGTCGTCGCCCGGTGCGATGCGGTTCTCCGGTTGCCGGGCGAAAGCGACGGGGCCGATGCGGAAGTGGCCTTCGCGAAGAGCAAGCGGATCCCGACGTTCACGGACCTCGCGGAACTGGTGCGGACACTGAAGGGGTGATGCCGTGGAAGGTCTGGCGAAACTCCTGCTCGACCTCGTGACGCTCCTGTGGCCCTTCCATGTAGTTCGGCAATGGGAGCAGGGACTTTACTACGTCAACGGTCGATTTCAGTGGCAGTGCAGTCCGGGCTTGAAGGTGGTGGTGCCCTACTTCTGCGACGTGAAGTGTATCTCGATGGTCCCGGAGATCGAGACGACGCCCTTGCAAACGGTCACGCTCCGCGACGGCAAGACGCTGACCTACTCGGCGTCCCTGACGATTCAGGTGGTCGATGCGGAGAAGGCCTACAACCGGGTCGGCCACTGGTCGGAGACGATCATCGAACTGGCGGCCGGGGTGGTGTCGGCCTGTCTCGCCGATGCCGACCCGGTGCGGATCGTCGATCCGACGCGGAAGAAGCGGGAAAACCTGCTCGACGAGATCCGCGACGAGATCAACGCGGTCGCCTCGGCCTACGGGGTCGAAGTCCGGGCGCTGCGGCTGAACAACTTCGCGCTGGGGATCCGGACGATCCGCCTGCTGATGGACAAGAGCGTTCTGGAAGCCAAGCACTGATTCCGATCCTCACGAGGAAGTCCATGCTGCTCCGCCTCCCGCCCCGCCGCTGCGAACTCAGCCGGGAATCCCCGTTCGGCTCCGGCGTTCGCCGCCGGCACAAGAGCTTTCAGGCCCGCGTTTGGATCGGGGCGAGCGCGGGCGGAAGCCTGAACCTCGGCCTCTACGCGAACGCCCCCGCGGCGCGCGGTGTGGTCGTCGATGTTCTCCGACACGTCCCGGCCGGGGCTTGGACGCCGATCGAAGTCTGGCGGACGGCGGTGTCCCGGGCGGATCGGTTCGAAGGGGAAATCGGCGAAGTGCTGCACGGGCTGCTGCCCAAGTGGGTCTACCGGAGTTCGTTCGACAAAAAGCTGGTCGTGAAAGTGCGCGGCCGGGGCAAGGTCTACATACGGCGTGGCTTCACCGACCCGGAAGCGGCCCACCGGGAAGGCTTGAAGCTGTGGGAGAAGATCTTCGGCAAACTTCAAAAACCGTCGTGGATGGTCGAGTCGTCAAACAGACTCCCCGGCTGACGGCACTCGTAGGTATCGGTCCGCGCGCGGATCATCGCGCACCACTTCGGGTCGAGTTCGATCAATGTGGCCGTGCGGCCCTCCATCGCCGCGGCGATGCCGACAGTTCCCGAACCGCCGAACGGGTCGAGGATTCGCTTGGCCGTCGTCGGCTCGATGCAGCGGCGGGCCAATTCGAGCGGGAACGGGGCCGGGTGCTTACTCGGCTCGGGATTGATCCTCCACACGTCGCCGAGGCCGGACGCGGCCTGCGATTTCAGGCGGAAGCCCGGCTTCGCCAGCAGCATGATCCATTCATGGGTAGGCACGAAAGCCGTCGTCGTGAAATTCATCCCGCCCGGTCGGGCCCAGATGATGTTCTGCCGGAGGATCACGCCTTCGGGGATCAGTTCGAGGGGGAGCCAGAGCTTCGCGCCGACGACGCGCGGCTTGTGGTTGTAGCAGATCGCCCCGTCGTCCGGGATGATGCGCCAGAGTTCCCGAAGAATCGAGCGTTGCCACTCGACGTATTCGGGCCAAGGCATCGTGTCGGAGTGTTCGCCATAGGGAACGCCGTGGGCCGCGTTGCTCCCCGTCTTCCATCGGCCGTTCCCGCCGACTCCGCTCAACCACGGGCCTTCCCGGGATTCCCGTGGCCTCTTCCAATCGCCGAGCATGGGCCACGGCTCACCGCCCAAGTTGTACGGCGGGCTCGTGACGACGAGATCGTAGTCGCCGTCGGGGATCGATCGCAGGGTTTCGAGGGCGTCGCCCTCAACCAGAGAAACGGAGTCCGTGAGCACTTCCGGAATCGAGAAAAGACACGGATCGCTCATATCGCCACCGGCTGCGCCTTCGCCCATGCGATGCACGCGGTGGAGAGGGCATCGAGGGCGGCTTCGCGGGTATGGAACCCGACATTCCAATGGTTGCGGCCGGGATGGTTCTGCTCTTCGAGCTTTCGCCAGATTGCTTCTGGGAGAAGCTGCTGCGGTTCGGCCGATGTGCCTCTCATGTTGCCCCAAGAGAACCAGTCGCGGCCGGTCATGATTTTAGGCTCCCGATCCGTCAGCACGACCCGCTCCACCGGGTGCCCGCGTACGATCCTCGGGCCGTGGGCCGGAGTGCGGCCGGTGCCGTCGCAGGTGGGGCACGGACCTTCCTCGGTAGAAGAGGCGTGCCCGTAGTCGCCGTAAAGGAATCCGCGTCCGTCGCAGTCCCGGCAACTCGCGCCGCACCAGTGGGCGAGCGTACAGCGGATTTCGGAGATGAATCCGCGGCGGAAAGTGCATCCGCGAATATCCGTAGCCAACCCCCAGAACTCTTCAGGCGTCCAGGTCTTCCAATTCGCATCCCACAGTTCCGCTTCTCGGTAGCACCGGGCGCAGGTCGAACTGCGGTTGTGATGGGA
>JAYVTJ010001007.1:0-1537 GCA_043774415.1 Fimbriiglobus sp.
AGTTCGGTGTCCGGTATCGACGCCCTGACCGGAACTTCGGCTCCCTTGTTCCATCCGCAAGAAAAACGATGGAGCGAACACTTCGAATGGCGTGGTTCACTCTTGTTCGGAATCACCGCCATCGGGCGGGCCACGCTCGACGCTTTGAAATTGAACACCGAGCGGCGGCAGCGAATCCGGGAGGCCGAAGCTCTGTTCGGACTTTTTCCCTCCAGCAGATTGAGCTTCGGAAGAATGCGCATTCGGAATCGACAAGAAACCATCTTCTTCAAACATGGCCCGACTCAATGCATCGCTTCATTCTCACTCTCCTCTTCCTCGCGCCCGCCCTGCACGCCGCAGACCCGGTACCACACCTCTACGAACTCCAAACCACCGACCTCAAAGAGTCGCGCACCGTCGCGGCGACCCTCGCGGAGGGGAAAATGTCCTTCGGCGACGCTTCGCTGCCCGTCGCGGATCTCGTCTCGTTGCGCACTCCGAAAGTTCCACTCCCGCCGCTGCCGGCCGAGAGCCACATCGTCCTCGCCAACGGCGACCGCATCGCCGGCGACGTGATCGGCGGCGACGGCTTGACGCTCCGCATCGCGGCGAACTTCGGTTCGGCGAAGCCGGTGGAATTGGCCCTGCCGCTAAGCGCGATCTCGGCGATCTGGTTCGTTTCGCCGCCGCTGGATAGCCCCCTCGATGCGGCCAAATATGCGTGGGTCGATGCCGCGAAAAAGTCGGACACACTCCGTCTCCGGAGCGGCGACACGATCCGCGGCACGCTCGAACGCTTCGCCCCGGCGAGCGGTCCGCTGCAGTTCAAACCCGTCGGCGAAGCGACGGCCAAATCCTTCGAGCTGAACAAAATCGCGGCCCTCGCATTCGATCCGTCGCTGAGCCGGATGAAAGTGCCGACCGGCCCACACTTCCGCATCGTCACGCGGAGCGGTTCCCGCATCACGCTGACGGCCGCGAGCTTCGACGGCAAGCTCTTCAGCGCCACAACCGCGACCGGAGCGAAGTTCGCGATGCCGCAGGAGGAGCTGATCGCGCTCGACACCGTCGGTGGGAAAGTGGCGTACTTGGCCGAGTTGAAATCGAAGGAGCTAAAGTTCGAGCCGTACGGCAGCGTCGTCTGGCCCGTCGTCGCGAATCGCTCCGTCCGGGACGCCCCGCTGCGGTTGACCACGCGCTTCGGCGACGAAACCTCCGACCGCGGCCTCGGCATGCACTCGAAGACGACCGCGACCTACGACCTCGCCGGGAAGTACCGAACCTTCCGGGCGACGGTCGGGTTGGATCGCATCAGCGGCCGGAAGGGAGTCGTCGATGTCCGCGTGCTGCTCGATGGCAAGGAGCAGGTGATCGCGGGGTTGAAGGGTCTCACAGCCGATGCCGCCGTGGAAGTGCGCGTCGATGTGACCGGATCGAAGCTGCTGACGCTGATCGTCGATTTCGGCGCCGGCGGCGACATCGGCGACGATGTGAACTGGGTCGGGGCGAAGCTCGCGGAATGACCGAGCCGATTTCGTAGGGCATGGTCGAGTCC
>JAYVTJ010001008.1:0-5247 GCA_043774415.1 Fimbriiglobus sp.
CGCGGGAACTCGACCTCCTTCGCCAGCATCGTCCCGTCGGTCAGCGTCACCGTGATGCGGTTCGGGATGCCGTGCGGGTAGCGCGGGTCGAGCGTGGCATCGTGGAGCACCTTCACCTTGCCGGTGAAGGCCACGAGCGCGGAATCGGTGAAGCGCGCTTCGTCGAAGGTTGCGAGTGTGAGATCGCCATCGTAGAGGGCCGCCGCGGTGCAGTACGGAAGGCTGTGGTCGGCCGTCTCGCGGGTCCGCGGCGCCCACGCTTCCGGATACTTGCCGATGATGTTGTAGCTCGCCTCGAAGGTGTGGATGTCGATGCTCTCGACCTTCGACACGTCTCCTTTCAACTCGGCGCGCAGTTGAATCGCCGCATCGATGGCGCTCTGGCTGTGATACTCAGCGGGCCAAAATTTGATGTAGGTCTTGTTGATCATGAACCCGTCGGCATTGCCCGCTTCGGCGCCGAACGGGGCGGGTACAAACGCTTCGCGGGAGACGAGATTGAAGAACCCCAAGTCCCCCTCGAAGATCGGCGCGGGGCCCGTCATCCCCTCGGCTGCGAGACTTGCGGCGAAGACGCCGTTGCGGGCGGCGTTCGCGAAGGCGCACCCTTTCCACATGCTCAGTTCGCCCGACCGCGTCTGCCGCAGGGCCGTATTGCAGACGCCCGCGATGCCGAGGGCGTGCGTCGTCTGTTCGACGCTCAGGCTCATCAGCTTGCACGCGGCGGCGCAGCTCGAAATGGCGCCGTAAGTCACATGGTCGATGCCGTGCTTCCGCAGGCTCGCCGCATCGCAGAACCGGCACTGGATTTCGTACGCCAGTACGGCCGCGACGATGAGGTCTCGCCCGCCGGCCTTCACCGTTTCGCCGACGCTCAGCACGGCCGCGAGGTTGTCGCTGGGGTGGGCCGGCTCTTTCGAGAGGTAGGTGTCGTTGAAGTCGAGGTAGCGGATGAGCAACCCATTGACGAACGTGGCCCACTCCGGCGACGAAGTGCCGGAAGCGAGGATCGATGCTGCGGGATTGCCGCTGACGCGGGCCGCGCACTTCTTCGCGACGGCGTAAGCCTCGCTCGGCATCGCCCCGACGGCCGTGGCGAAGGAGTCGATGAAGCGGCGCTTCGTCTCGTGGATCGCGGCGGGGGTGAGTTTGTCGAAGGACAGGTCGGCCGCATAGCGGGCGAGCCGGTCGGCGAGGGTTGCCATGAGGACTGTCTCTGTGAAGCTGAGCCGTTGGGGTTCTACGATAGATGCCCGCTAGAATGTCGGCCATTTCCGGTTCCCCCTCTCCGCTTCGGAGAGGGGGTTAGGGGGTGAGGTCTGGCCTGGAGATGTGAGCGCCCTTCATCGCCGCGCGGGGAGACCTCACCCCCCGGCCCCCTCACCGAAACGGAGAGGGGGTGACTGATGATTGGGAGTCAGCGAGTGAATTGAGCCCCGCCTACGTCTTCTTTCGGCAAAAGCCCTAAGCCGCCCGCGCCACCCGCAGCGGTTGCAGTTGCTTCTGCTCATCGCGCATCACCCGCAGCGCGGCGCCGACCGTCCGCAGCGCGTTCGCGCCGAAGAGCGAGCGCACCTTGAACCGGTCGAGGTTCACGTTCATCGGGCGGGAATCACCCTCTTCCGTCAGCGGTTCGATCAGGTCGGCATCGAGATCGTAGACGTGGGCGATCATGCGGGCGAAGCTGAAGTCGGTATGCTTCTCCGGGCCGACGACGTGGAATGTCCCCGCATGGCCGTGCTTCAGCAGGTCGAGCGTCACCTCGGCCAAGTCGGGGGCGTACGTCGGCATCGTGAATCGCACCGTATCGGCGGCCCACGTCTGCCCCTTCGCCAGCGTCTTGCGGATGAACCGCGCCGGTTCGCTCCGGCAAGCTCCCCCGTAGACTCGGCTGGTCCGCACGATCAAGTGCGACTCCGGCAGTCGCTCGCGGAGCAGCCGTTCTTCGGCCATCTGCGACTCGGCGAGTTCGCCGATCGGTTTCGGGGGATCGTCCTCGCGCTTCGCCACGCGGCACTCGCCGAGGACGCCATCGCCCGAGAAGTAGACGAGCTTGCTTCCGTTCGCCTTCGCCGCCGCGATCACGCCGTCGAGCGCTTCCGACATGCCGGCGGGCGCGGTGTAGAAGATGACTTCGGGCTGATAGTCGGCGACGAGCGACTGGAGCGAATCGGTATCGAGCAGGTCGAGGGGATCGAGATTCGCCTCGTATCGACGGTGGTAAGTGCCGAGATGGGGAAGGCCGCGCTGAGTGCAGGCCGCGAGGAGGGTCGAGCCGATGCGGCCGGTGCCGCCGAGGACGAGACAACGCATGGGGCATCCTTGCTGGACGTCGTGGTGCCCGGCGATCCATGCCGAGCGGAAGTTATGGTAGGAGGCTGAAAGTTGTGGGTCAAGGCGAGTGAGTGACAGGATGTGCGAAGTAGTCTTTGAGAGCTGGCAATTTTCAATTTCAGTTTCGGTCAATCTTGCTACCCCCTCTACTGAAAGCAGCGAAACGAGCGAAACGAGCGAAACCACCGAAACGACCGGAATGACCGGAACCAGCCGCCGACTCAGCAAACTCGAATCGGCGGGCTTACGCCGCGCCGCTCGCCTCGGACTTCGGCCAGAACCACCAGACGACCGCGAATGCCACCAGCGCCGGAATCGGCGCCGCGGCGAGCACTTGCCCGAGCCCGCCGAGCGCTTCGCTAATGCTCCCCTGCGCCCAGTACAGCCCCGCGAGGTAGAGCGAGTTGATCAGGCCCAGCAGCCCCGTGATCTTCCCCTGATTCTTCCCCGAGATCTCCTGGCTCAACGCGAAGTAGGTCGCGAAAATCCCGAGCGCCCCGAACGCCGTGACGAGAATCAGCGCCGGTAGATACTCGGGCTTCACGAAGGGGATCGCCCCGGCGGGCAGGACGAGGGCGACACCGAAGCCGAAGGTCGCGAGCCGGGCGCGGTGCAGCGCCCAGCCGAATCGGACGAGCAGCACGACGGCCGAGCCGGCGGTCCATGAGCCGAGGTCGGCGACGATGAAGTAGAGGGTGTTGAATTCGAGCATCGCATCGCGGGTGTACCCCTGCTCGTCACGGAGGAAGAGCGGCAGCCAGACGCGGAAGGTGTGCCACGTCGTGTTCACGCCGATGACGACCGCGATCAGAATCCAGAAGCGCCGGTCGCGGAACACGGCGCCGAACGGTTCGCGGTTCGCATCGGTGCGCGGTGGCTCACCCGCGATCAATTGTCGCTTCGGAATCGTCAGCATCCAGATGGCGACCCAGAGCATGCCGCAGGCGCCGATCCATCGGAATGGGATCTGCCAAGTGTTCGCATCGCCCGGCGACGAACCCATGAGGGCCAGCGCGATGACCGGGGGCGTCACGATGGCGCCGAGCCCGGTGCCGCTCTGAAAGATGGAGTTGCCGAGGGATCGCTCCTTCGCGGGCAGCACTTGGCGCGTGGTGCGGATGCCGCAGGGCCAGTTGCCGGCTTCGAAAATGCCGAGCAACATCCGGCAGGCGAAGAGGCTCCAGTAGCCGTCGGCGAAGCCGGTGAGGAAACCGGCGCACGACCAGCCGACAACGGCGACCGGGTAGACGCGACGGACGCCGAAGCGATCGACGAGGATGCCGAAGGTGATGGCCCCGATGCCGAAGGCGATCTGGAACCCGCTTTCGAGGATGCCGTAGGCGACGTTGCCGATGTCGAATGCGGTCTTGATCTCCTTCGACAGGAGGTTGAGCGCGATGCGATCCATGTAGTTGAGCGTCGTCGCCAGCAGCAGCACGGCGCAGATGTACCATCGCCAAGAAGAAAGCGAACGGCCGTCGGGCATGAGGGGCACCGCGAGCGGGGAGTGCCGCAGTGTACTGGAAATTCTCCGTAGCGGAAGTCGCCAGACTTCCGGTTCGCCGAAGTCGGAAGTCCGGCGACTTCCGCTACGGTGCGTCCATCATCGCCCGGCAGAGGTTCGCGGCCTGGCGCCGGCTCAGCAGCTTCGGCTTCTCCTCGGTCCGCTTGCGGAACCAGCCGGTGACGATGAGCAGGCTATCGGCGCAGCGCTCGAGCTTCTGCGCCGCGAAGGCGTCCGAGAAGATCGCTTCGATGCGCTCCAGAACCGCGGCGGCCGTCGCCGGGCAAACGGGTTCGTGAAGCACGGCCCGAACTTCGCCCGTGTGAATGAGGTACCAGCGCATCCGGTCGTCGGCGCCGAGCAGCGGATAGACGAACGAGTTCTTCGCCCGCGCCGTCCGGAGGAATTTCAGCTTCTCTTCGAGCCACTCGAAGGTCGCGAGGCGATCGCGCAGGATCGCCGCCTGCTCGAAGCGCAGCTCGGCCGATGCCGCGATCATCGCTTGCTTCGTCTCCGACAGGGGATGATCGCTGCGGCCGTCGAGGAAGGTTTTCGCGGCCTTCGCGGCCGCGCTGTAGACGGCGCCCGTGCAGAAGCCGGCGCACGGGCCGAGGCAAGTTCCGAGTTCGTAGCGCAGGCACCCGGCGGCGCGGTCGGTGTCGAAAAGTTCGCCGACATCGGCGAAGTGGAGGGCAGTCGTATTCGGACAATCGCGCAGGCCGAAGAAGTGGTTCACGCGCCGCACGGCCTCTTCGGATCGGCGATTGCCACCGAACGGGCCGTAGGTCGCCAGGGCTTTGCCCGTCGGTTCGCGGGTGATGTGCAGGTGGCTCGCCGGTCCGCGACCCAGGCAGAGGTAGGCGTAGCGCCGACGGCCGGGCTGCCCCTGCACGTTGAAGCGCGGCCGGAAGCGGCGGATCAGTTCGAGTTCGCGCAGCAGGGCCGAAAACTCGTCGGCGGCATCTTCCCAGACGAGCGTGCGGGTGTGCTCGAGGATGCGCCCGGCCTTCGGGTCGCGGCTCTTGACGCGGAAATAGCTCAGCAGCCGGGACCGCAGGTTCTTGGCTTTGCCGACGTAGATCAGTCGGTCGTTCGCTCCGAGCATCGCGTAGACGCCCGGAGTCCGCGGGGCTCCGACGCGCACGGCGTCCTTGAGCTTCGGGAGCGACTTCTTGCGGAAGCGCCGACCGGCCGGCACCGCGCAGACGGTGCGGAAGTGGCTCGGGCCGAAGCCCGCGAAAGCTTCGGCGAAAGACGGTGGAAAAAGCGAGGGCAACTCCGTGCCGCGAGAGCGCATGGCCGAATCCGTGGGCGTGAGACGATCTCCTTCCAAATTGTATCGAATGGATTCCGCACCGGGGAAGCCGAGTCGCGGAGGAAGTGCGCCGGGGACGTACCGCAGCCGCGGG
>JAYVTJ010001009.1:0-3737 GCA_043774415.1 Fimbriiglobus sp.
TCGAGTCAACCGAGCTGACGCACGATCTTAACTCCCGCGGCCAATACCTGGGCGCCTCCCCCCTGCAACCCATCGCGTTGGCCACCAGCGTGCGGGTTCGCGAGGGAAAGCGATTGGTCACCGATGGCCCCTTCGCCGAGACGACCGAACAGCTCGGCGGCTACTTCCTGCTCGATCTCCCCGACCTCGACGCGGCCATCGCGGTCGCGGCGCGACTCCCGTCCGTGCGGATGGGGAAGGGGGCCGCCGAAATCCGTCCGTTGCTCGCGCTCGACGGGATGCCCCCGTCGAAATCCCATTCGGCCGGGTCGAACGAACCCGGCCACACGCCGTATTTGCTCCTCTGCTATCACAGCGAAGCGGTCTGGGAAAAAATCGGTGCGACGGCTCAGCGGGAGGCGATGATCGAAGCCGCAGCGGTCTGCCGCCGACTGAGCGACGAAGGCAAATACCTGAACTCGTCGCCGCTCCACCCGGCGGCGACGGCCACCTGCGTGCGGATGCGGAATGGAAAGCGCGAGATCACCGATGGCCCATTCGCCGAGACGCACGAAGTGCTCGGCGGGTTCTACGTGATCCTCGCCGAATCGCGCGACGAAGCCGTGCGGACCGCCGCGCGGCAACCCGGCGCCCGCTTTGGTTCCATCGAAGTGCGGCCGCTGTTCGATTTCTCAGGACTGCACAATTCGATTTCGATTTCCTGAATCGCTGTCGATCCCCAAACCGGCCATTCGACTACTCCTTGTATCGAGTCTCACTCACCCCCGAAGAGGTCTCCGAAATGCCCGACACCGCCATCACCCCGTACCTGTTTTTCGGCGGCCGCTGCGACGAGGCCATCGGCTTCTACCGCACGGCCCTCGGCGCCGAAGTCGAGATGCTCATGCGCTACGACGAAAGCCCGGAGGCAGCGCCGCCCGGCATGCTGCCGCCCGGCTACGAGAAGAAGGTCATGCACGCCTCGCTCCGCGTCCGCGGCATCGCCCTCATGCTCTCCGACGGCTGCGAAACCACGGCGAAGTTCGAAGGCTTCCGGCTCGCCCTCAGCGTGCCGAGCGAGGCCGATGCGAAGAAATCCTTCGACGCGCTGGCCGTCGGTGGCAGCGTTCAGATGCCGCTGACGAAGACCTTTTGGTCCCCCTGCTACGGCATGGTCACCGACCGCTTCGGCCTCGGCTGGATGGTCATGGTCCCCGGCCCGATGGGATGATGCACTTTCCGGTTCTTCTTGCCCGACCTCGTTAGTCCGACGTGCCAGCGAGGTAGCGAGACTTCCTCGCTGGCACGTCGGACTACGCAATTGCGATCCCCCGCCACTCCGGCGGAGATCCTGTTCCCCCTTTTTCCCCACTTGGAGTCCGAGATGTTGCACCGAATGCTGACCGCCGGCCTGATCGCCGTCGTCCTCACGGCCGCGAGCCGCGCCGAGGAAACGCCCGCGAAGGCCAAACCCGTCAACGCCTCGTTCGAGAAGATCAAGAAGCTGGCCGGCACTTGGGTCGAAGCCGACAAGGACGGCAAGCCGACCGACAAGGTCGTGTCGGTCATCAAGCTGACCGCGGGCGGATCGGCCGTCCAGGAGACGAACTTCCCCGGCGAGGCGATGGAGATGGTGTCGCTCTATCACATGGACAAGAGCGATCTGATGATGACGCACTTCTGCGTCCTCGGCAACCAGCCGCGGATGAAGGCCGACCCGACCGCGCCGGCGAATCAGATCCGCTGGAAGTTCGCCGGCGGCACGAACCTCGACCCGGCGAAGGACGCCCACATGCACGGCGCGACCGTCACGTTCGTGGACGACGACCACCTCGAAATCGCCGGGGAAGCGTGGGAGAACGGCAAGCCGAGCGACGCCCACTGCGGCACGATGAAGCTCGTCCGCAAGAAGTGAACGCGCGCGGCCAAGAGGAAACGACTCGACCTCCGGGATTGTCGGAGGTCGAGTCGTTTCCGCTCCGTCGATCAGCGGAGCAGCTTGATCATCGGCTCGCCGAGATTCCGCCGCACGGCCGGTACGCGATCTGCGCCCAGCTCCTCGATCAGCCAGTCGTGCTTCGAGCACGGATCGACGAGCAGGCCGACATCTTTGAGGGACTCCGCGACTTTCCGCGTGACCAGTTCGCCGTACGAGATCACCGGGCTACTCGCTTCGCGCAGCGGCTCCCACGTCCGCGTCACCGCGTGGACACAATGGCTGATCTCCGGGTGCCGGATCCGCGCGGAGCGGAGGAACGGCCCCCGGTCGAGCGTGGCGAAGCCGACCGACCCGCTGTCCAGAAGCTTCTTGTGCACGGCCGCGGCATCGTACCACTCGGCGCGGATTTCGTACGGCCCCCACAGCCCCAAGTCGGAGCGGCCCGTGTTGAAGATGTCGAGCGTTTCCGAAAGCCCGTAGTTGCGCCCCGCTTCGGGCCGGAGTTTGAGCGGCCGCACCGGCAATTGCTCCGGCAGCCAACTGATGGTTATCGATTCGACGACCGTGCCGCCCCCGGCCTTGTCGGGAATCCCCTTGGCGAACGTGGCCCACGTGTGCGCGGTCCGGGGCCGATTCCGCTCGGCCTGCCCGCCGAATAGGAGGACGTAGTACTTGACATCTGCCGCCGGCGGCGGTTGGGCCGCGACTGCCGTGGAGCCCAAGAGCGGCGCGATCGCGAAGAGGATTCGAAGGCCGCTCATCCGTTGGGCTCCTTGGGTGGACTCCGGATTCATCGACCGGAAACGGTTCCGACCCTCCGGCCGGTCGATCCGAATGCGGAGACGTTCACCCGGATGGGTACACCCGGCTGTAGAATCGGAGCGATGGGATCATCAGGACCCCCGACATCTCACCGCCGCCGAGAAGGACTGAGCATGCGGACGCTGGCCATCGGCGATATCCACGGGATGTCGGGCGCCCTCGACGCCCTGATGGAGGCCGCGGCGCCGACACCCGACGATGTCCTCATTTTCATGGGCGACTATGTCGATCGCGGCCCCGATTCCAAAGGGGTCCTCGACCGGCTCATCGCCTGGAGTCAGCGCTTGCAGATGGTCTGTCTGCGCGGCAACCACGAACTCATGATGACGGCCGCGCGGAACGGCCGCGACGACCTGCGGATGTGGCTCTCCGTCGGCGGCGCGCAGGCGCTGGCGTCGTACGGCAGCGGCGGTCGGGCGATGCTCGCCGATGTGCCACCGGAGCACTGGACCTTCCTCGAAGAGCGCTGCGGCGACTACTTCGAAACCGACACCCACATTTTCGTGCACGCCAATTTGCATCCGGGTGTCGAACTCGCCGATCAACCCGATTCGATGCTGTTCTGGGAGTTCTTGAATACCTCGATCGATCACGTCTCGGGCAAGACGGTGATCTGCGGACACACCTCGCAGCGATCGGGTGTCCCGCTGGCCTGGAAGAACACCGTCTGCATCGACACGCACGCCTACGGCGGCGGCTGGCTGACCTGCTTGGATGTGGACACCCGCAAATACTGGCAGGCGGATGCGCTGGGTCGCATCCGGACGGGGCATTTGCAGGAGCAGGATTGAAGAAATGTAGCGGAAGTCGCCAGACTTCCGGCCCGCTTGAACGAGGGGCGCCTGCGAGTCCGAAATGGGCATCGGAAGTCTTGCGACTTTCGCTACGGAGTCATGCCCACGACCTCATCCTCGAACGCGCCCTCATCCGTCGTCAGATTCACGATGCCGTTCGCCGTGATCGCGAGCGTGTGCTCGACATGGACGCTCGCCAACCC
>JAYVTJ010001010.1:0-4852 GCA_043774415.1 Fimbriiglobus sp.
CGACGAACGCCCCGGCGAAGCCCGCGACCTCGGTCGCATCGAGTCCGACGATCGGCTCCGGCCACGCCACCGGCAAGCACGCCGCGGAGAGCAGCAGGATGATCAGGATCGGCATGGGGCTGTTGTATCAGCGCGAGTTCTTCGCGAGGAACTTCAAGCCGCCGCGCGACGACAGCCCCTGCTGGCAAGTCTGGTCGAACTTGTAGTGCTTCAGCAGCTTCAGCAGTTGCTCGGCTTCCTGCTGCGTCGCCATCGGACCGAAGACTTGGCGATAGCCGCCGTCGAACAGGGCGAACTGCCCGCCTGTCGAGGGGCGCACCTTCAGCCCTTCGGGGTCGAATCGCGCGGCCTGCACCGAGAAGGGCACCTTCGTCGGCGCCTGACCGTTCACCAGGAAGAAGGTCACCTCCGGGCTGAAGCGGCAGAACTCCGTGAACCGCAGATCCTTCACGATCTTCAGCGCATCGCGGGCGCTCCACTCGCTCGGGCCGAAAGTCGCCAGCACATCGGCGCCGTGGGCGATCACCCACTCCCCCTTCTCCTTGCGAATCTCGCACTTCGCGGAGTCGATGACGATGCGCTCGCCGACGAAGCCGAGCCCGGCCACGTCGATGCCGGTCCGCGTGAGGTTCTGCTCCTGCACGCTTTTGAGCGCCGCGCCGAAGCCCGCGCCGCCGTGGTGCTGCCCGGACATCGCGTAGAAGTAGGTCATCTGCGGGGCAGCGTCGCCGACCCAGCCGAGGCGGTTGAAGCCGTAGCGCTGCACGACGGCCGCAGCCTGCTCGGCGCCGGCGCGGTCGGCGCCGAAGTTCAGCAGGATCGCGGAGTCGTCGCGCAGGATCCACGCCCCGCGGACGTTCTCGGCGCGGACGCTCTTGAGATCGACGTTCGACGAATGCTTCGGCTCGTAAGTCGGGATGAACGCTTCCCCCTTCGTGAGGCCGTACTCGACGACCGGCCGGCCGGTGCCGATGCTCACCCACTCGGTGGGGCGGAGTTCGCGCATCTGCCGCACGGCGTCCTCGGCTTCGGACTGATGCTTGCCGAATTCGCGCAGCAGCGTCGTTCCGGCCCAGAGCTGCCAGTTGTCGTTCTGCCGCCGGACGATGATCGACGACCCCTCGACGCGTAGGATTTGCTCCTTCTGCGGGAGCTTCACATCGGTGCGCGCCGGGGTGCTGCCGCGCTCGCTCGGCGCCAGTGCCGGCGCTTGGAGGGCCGGTGCCGGCATCGTGCTGGAGGGGCCGGGATACTTCGGCTGATTGAACCCCGGCGGAAGCGGGCGCGGTTCGGCCGGCGGCCCCGGAAACAGGGGGGCTTGGGCCAGCAGCGGCGAAGCGGAGAGCGCCAGAACTTGAGTCAAAAGCCATCGAGTGCGCACGGGTCACCCTCGCCGGGGAGTCGGACGCGGTATCATCGGCACAATCGGAGGCGGGAATTGAGGATCGCTCGCTATTCGGCCGCCCGCCCGCCGGACTTGACACTAAATCTCTCGGTGGGTATCGGCCCGTCACTCGCGCAGACCGCCGCGCGGGTTCCGGGGGACTGCTGATGACTTTGCGACGCCCGCTCCGATTCGGAATACCGCTGTTCGCGGCGTGCGCCCTCCTGCTCGGCTCGGCCTCCGGAGCCCGCGCGGAAGAGTCCCCCGTCGGCCGGCTCATCTCGGAAATCGTCCCCGTCGACAACAAGGTCCGCGCGTCGGCGCACATCCTCCTGAAGATGCAGCTCAAGAAGGGGAAGGCCTACGACGAGCAGACCGCCACCGAAGACGTGGCCCGGCTGCTCGCCTCCGGCTGGTTCGAAGCCAACGGCGTCGAACTCAAGACGGCCATCGGCTCCGACGGCCTCGTCGTCGTCTTCGTGAAGGTGCGCGAACTGCGCACGACCGTGAAGGAGATCGTCTTCCTCGGCAGCGATCACTACAGCTTCGACGACCTCTTCGCGGTGGCGCAGGTGAAGCGCGGATCGCCGCTCGACCCGGCGATGAACCGCCGCGCCGCCGCGGCCATCACGCAGAAGATGCGCGACGACGGCCGCTTCTACGGCACCTGCACCATCGTGGAGGGGGAAGCCGCGTCGGACGAGCGCGTCGTCTTCAACATCGTCGAAGGGCCGGTCGTCCGCATGGGCAAGGTCGGGTTCCGCGGCAACAGCATCGCTTCCAGCAACCGGCTGCACACCGTCATCAACGCCCGCGCCCCGCTGTTCGGCGTCGCCACGATTCTCACCTCGAAGTTCCAGCCCGCCGTGCTCGACGTGGACCGCAAGCAGCTCCTCTTCTACTACCACCGCCTCGGCTACCTCGACGCCCGCATCGAACCCGAAGTCATGCCGCTGGCCAACGACCTCAGCACGGTGCAGATCGTCTACCACATCGTCGAGGGGCAGACGTACAGCGTGCGCAACGTCGTCATCGACGGGAACAAAGCCTTCACCGAAGAGCGGCTGAAGAAGGTGACCGCGCTGAAGATCGGCGAGCGCTACGACGAGTCGGTGGTGCAGGCCGACATGAACCGCATCACGACGCTCTACGGCAACGGCGGCCACCGCGTGATGGTCGAGCCGGGCGTCTTCCAGGTGCAGGGGAAGGCCGGCGAGGTCGATGTGCACTATCGCGTGATGGAGCCGGGGGTCAAGGGGCCGGACCGCGTCGGACAGATCAAGATCGAGGGGAACACCATCACGCAGGAGCGCGTGATCCGCAACCAGTTGAACTTCTACTCGGGCCAGGTGCTCGAGTATCCGAAGCTCAAGCAGGCCGAGGCGAACCTCGCCCGGCTCGGCATCTTCGACGGCGAAGATCCGCCGACGATCGAGGTGGAGCAATCGGCGTTCGACAGCAGCTACAAGGACATCCGCGTGCGGGTGAAGGAGACGCGCACGGGGCAGGTCGGGTTGCAAGTCGGGGTGAACTCGAACGCGGGCTTGAACGGCACGCTCTCGCTCAATCAGCGCAACTTCGACATCGCCCGCTTCCCGACGAGCTTCGACGACCTTTTGGGCGGCAAGGCGTTCCGGGGCGGCGGGCAGGAGCTGCGCATGCAGGCCACGCCCGGCACGCAATTCCAGCGCTACGAGGTGACCTGGCGCGACCCGTACTTCCGCGACACGCGCTTCGGCCTCACCGAGAGCCTCTACTACGCCGACCGCGCCTACAACGAGTACAACGAAAGCCGCTACGGCCTCCGCAGCACGGTCGATTACCGCTTCGACGACAGTCCCGTCTGGCGCGCGTCCGGGTCGGTTCGCGTCGAAGGGATCGGCGTCCACAACGTCCCCTACTTCGCGTCGGACCGCATCCTGAACGATCAGGGCAACCACTTCCAGGTGGGCCTCCGCGCCGGGCTGAACCGCGACACCCGCGACAGCTACCTCATGCCGACCTCGGGCAGCGTCTTCGACGTCGGCTTCGAGCAGATCCTGGGCGACAAGACCTTCCCCATCGGCACGGCCGAACTCACGAAGTTCTGGACGGTGCACCAGGCGAAGGACGGCGGCTGGAAGGGCGTGCTCGCCATGCGGTCGCAGCTCAGCGTGACCACGACCGACGCGCCGGTGTACGAACGCTTCTACGCCGGCGGCTTCCGCAGCTTGCGCGGCTTCCAGTTCCGCGGCGTCGGCCCCTACGAGAACACGCTCAACACCGGCGGCTCGTTCGCGTTCCTCAACACGCTCGAATACCAGATCCCGCTCGTGGCCAACGAGCGCCTGCGCTTCGTGACGTTCGTCGATCACGGCACCGTCGAGCGGAACGTGAGCCTGAACAACTACCGCGTCTCGGTCGGCGTCGGCATCCGGCTCCAAGTGCCGGCGTTCGGCCCGCTGCCGATCGCCCTCGACTTCGGCTTCCCGGTGGTGAAGGGCGCGGACGATCAGAAGCAGATCTTCAGCTTCTACGTCGGCTGGATCGGCGGGCAGTAGTGCAAGGGCACGGGTCGCTCTTCCCGCGGTGGCAAGTTTCCAACTCGCCAGTTTCGCCGATCACACTGTAAGGCCGAGTCTGCAAGCTCCACCGCTGCGTCGAAGCTGCGGTGGGTCTCGCGGACTCGGCCACACCTACGGGCGGCCATCCGCCAAAATCCGGGAGATACACCCCGCTCGTCCGCAAGCGGATTGACACCGACCCCACTCTCACGCGGCCCGGTCACGCTCGTCCGACTCCCGCATCGCCCGCAGGATCGCGGCGAACTCCGACTCCGAAACGTCGCCCGCTTTCCGGCCCAGGTGCTTCAAGAACCCTTCGGTGAATTCGAGCGATTCCGCCTCCGTCATGTCGCGGTTCATCTGTTCGAACACGCCCCGGGCCGCCCGGGCGTGGTCGGCGAGCGTCGGGGCCACTGCAACTTTCACCCGCGCCTTCGCGGCGGCGAGTTGGTCGCGGCGCGCCCGGTCCGACTCCCTGACCTCGCGCTCCTCGGCTTCGAATTCCTCCTGCGCTTCGGAGACATGCTGGCTCCCCGCGAGGTCCTTCGCGTGGCGCATCCGCGTCCGCTCCATTTCGAGAATGGAGTTTGCGGCCGCCATCACGATGTGGGCGTCCGGGCTGCGGAGCTGGGCTTTCAGGGCGAGGATCGCCTGGAAGACGGTATCGCTCCAGAGCTTGCCGCGCTCGCGGGCCGACTTCGGCAGTTCGGGTTCGGGAGTCGCAAAGTGCGGGGCGATCCGGTTGTGGGTTTGCGTGGCGATCATGGGAGAACTCCGCGATGTGCAACTGAGTACACAGTATACATACGATACGACTGGCTCCCTGTCAAATCGGAATTGGGAAAATTGTTCAGTATCGGGGAAATCGGCCCGGCGTAGGGCGTGGCCGAGTCGGCGAGACCCGCCGCCACTTCGAAAATTGCGG
>JAYVTJ010001011.1:0-1878 GCA_043774415.1 Fimbriiglobus sp.
ATCGACCATGATGGCGCGCATGCGCATGACGTCGGCGGGGGCGTGCAGGTTCAGCACGGGGCGGATGTGCAGGCAGCCGACGCTGGCGTGACCGTAGAAAGCGCCGTCGGTGCCGTGCTTGCGGAAGATCTCGCGGAAGCGCAGGGTGAACTCGGGCAACCGCTCCGGGGCAACGGCGCAATCTTCGACGAAGGTCACCGGTTTGCCATCGCCGGGCATGCCGTACAGCAGCGGCACCGCAGCGCTGCGGAGGCTCCAGAGCGGATCGCGCAGCGCCGGATCGGTGGCGCGCACGGCCGCTGTCATGCCATTGACACCGGCGAGGCGCCGGGCCAGCTTCTCGACGCGATCCTCGACTTCCGCGACGCTGTCGCCGAAGAATTCGACCATGAGCAGCGCCGCCGGGCGACCGTGGATCGCCGCCATCGTCCGGCTCAGCGAGCGCTGGGCGCGGGCGAGGTCGATCAGCATCGAATCCATCAGTTCGACGGCGGATGGTCCGAATTCCAAGCATATCGCGAGGGCGTCGAGCGCGGCCTTCAGCGAATCGAAGTGCGGCACGAGCAGTCCGCGCTGTTTGGGTCGCGGCACCAAGTTCAGCTCCGCCCCGGCGACCACGGCGAGCGTCCCCTCGGAGCCGACGAGCACCGGCACGAGGGAGTTCGCGTCCGGTAGCAGGCCCGCCAGGTTGTAGCCGCTGACCTTGCGCAGGATCTTCGGCGTCCGCGCTTCGATCTCGGCGGCGTTGCCGCGGACGATGCGGCCGATGTCGCGGTAGATGCGCCCCTCGGCCGTGGCGAGGTCGTCCTTGGCCAGCCGTTCATCCGGGGTGAGTTTGCGGAACTCGGGCATCGAGCCGTCGGCGAGAATCGCGGTCAGCGAGTGGACATGCTGCACGGTCTGGCCGTACAGGATCGAGTGCGCCCCGGCCGAGTTGTTGCCGATCATCCCGCCGAGCGTGGCCCGGTTCGCGGTCGCCACATCGGGGCCGAACATGAGGCCGTGCGGCGCGAGCCGGGCGTTGAGATGATCGAGCACGACGCCCGGTTGAACGCGGACGCGCCGCCCGGCGACATCGACTTCGCCCACGGAATTGAGGTGCTTCGAGCAATCGAGCACGATGCCGCGGCCGATGCTCTGCCCGGTGAGACTCGTGCCGGCGCCACGCGCCGTGATCGGCACGTTCAGCTCGCCGGCGATTTGCACGGAGGCTTGCAAGTCATCGACCGTGCGCGGCACGACGACGCCGATCGGCTCGATGCGGTAGTGGCTGGCGTCGGTGGAATAGAGGTGGCGCGACGGGGTGTCGAAGCGCACTTCGGCGGTCGTGTGCTGCCGGAGGTACTTGACGAGCGAGTCGCGCCGGACCGCGGAGAAATCGAGTGGGGGCATGGAGGAGATTGTATCCCCGGCCCCGCGTCCCTTCACTTCACTTCGCGGATGTAGAGGTTCCGCAGTTGCAGCCCCTCGGCCGGCAGGAACTTCAGCGCCCGGCCGGGGCCTTGCACATCGAACTCGAACACGGCCCGATTCCACTCGCCGAGCTTGACCCCCTTCACCTGCTCCGCGAAGCGCGCTTCGTCGCCGATGCGCACTTCGCACTTCGCGGCACTCTTCGCCGGGAGTTTCCAATCGAAGAGCACTTCGCACTTCTTCGATTCGATCTTCCGACTCAGGTCGTCGCCGCCCTTGCAAGTCAGCGTTTCCCCCTGCACGATCCACGTCCCCGCCTCGCATTTCCACGCTCCGAGTGCAATGTGGTCGAACAGGCTGACGTGCCCCTTCGCTTCGGTCGCGCACTCCTCGGGCTTCGGATTCGTACTCGGCAGTTCCTTGAATTTGAAGTTGCGGAAGTGGCACTCGGCCCCTTCGCTCTCG
>JAYVTJ010001012.1:0-2860 GCA_043774415.1 Fimbriiglobus sp.
CGCGCCGGTCGGCAAGCCGTTCGCCGATAGCGTCCAGCCCGTTCTGAGCGACGATGCGAGCGGGTGGGCCTTCGCCGCGAAGATCGACGGCGAGTGGCACGTCGTCCACAACGGACGCGTCGGCCCCGAATTCGATTCCATCGATCCCGACTCGCTCTCCATCAGCGCCGACGGGCAACTCGTCGGTTACACGGGAGTGCGCGCCAAGCGGAAAATCGCCGTACTCAGCGATCGGGAATTTCCACTCGATAACCTCCCCACCGTCGCGGTTACGGCCGAGGGAAACTTGCGGAACGTGCGGATCGACAAAACCAAGACGGGCCGCTGCGTCGTACTCGACGACACTCCCGGCCCCGAGTTCGACAAGATCGACGCGGCCTCGCTGCGCTTCAGTCCGGACGCGGCCCGGTTCGCATATTCGGCGAAGAAGGACGGCAAGTGGCACCTCGTGCTCGACGGCGAGATCGGACCCGCCTTCGCCGAGATCGCCTCCGACTCGCCCTCCTTCAGTCCGGACGGACGGCGGTTCGCCTACGCCGCCTGCGGCGAAAAGTCGTGGCTCACCGGCAAGGCCGACTATCGCGTCGTCCTCGACGGGTCGAACGGGCCGACCTACGCGTCGGTCGGCGGCCTCGCCTTCTCTCCGGACGGCACCCGCTTCGGCCACGCGGCCCAAACGAAAAAGGGAACTGCTCTCGCGGTCGACGGCGTCGAGATGGGCTGTTGGGAAGCCCTCTCATCGCTCGCGTTCAGCCCGGACAGCCGGCGCCACATCGCGATCGCGACCGTCGGACACGGGACGAAAAAGTGCCTCGTGATCGACGGCAAAGAGGGCCCGCACTACAAGGATGTGGGACAAATCGCATTCACGCCCGATAGCCGCCACGCCGTCGCGATGGCGTGGGGCGTGAAGCACAGCGAGACGCCGGCGAGCATCTGGACGAGCACCGGGCGTCGAGAAGGGGGGTTCCTCGTGCTCGATAACGATTACGAAGCAAAAGGGTGGATCCGCTCCGCCGCGCCGAGCCAGTACAACCGAGTTTATCACACCGAAGTCCGGATCGGCTTCGCGGGACCGAGTACCGTCTACGCCGTGTCGATGCTGGTCAATGATCGCGAAGTCTCGTTCAGCCGCGTCGAAGTGGAATGCGTGTAGCGCCGAACTCTCCCGAGGTGATCTCTCTCGATTTCGGAGAGGGAGGATTCGTCGAGCAAATTAGAAGGCCGTTGAAATACGCAGGCCAGACCTCACCTTCTTATCCCCTCTCCGAAACGGAGAGGGGAAACCGGAACCTCCCCCGAACCGCTGTGTTAGGTTGAGTACAAGTCCGGTCCTCCCGCCAACGAGGGGCAATTCCCGTGAAAATCTACCGAGCACTCGCCTTGTCTTCGCTGACCGCCTTCGCCATCGTCGCCTTCGGGGAAATCGGCGCGCCGCTGACGGCCGCCGACCCCAAGGCCGAGAAGAAGGCCGCGCGGATCAAAGCGAAAGAAGAAGCCAAGAAGAAGGCGGATGACGACGCAAAGAAGGCGGAGGACGCCAAAAAAGCCGACGAGGCGAAGAAGGTCGAAGATGCGAAGAAAGCGGCCGAGGCCAAGAAGGCCGAGGAACCGAAGAAGGTCGCGGTCGTCCGTCCCACCGGCAAACAGGACGCCGGCGCCGCCGCGAAGATGATCGACAAATACATCGACGCCCGCCTCCAGAAGGACGGTCTGCCGCCGTCGCCGCTCGCCAGTGATGCCGACTTCCTCCGCCGCGTTTACCTCGACATCACCGGCGTGATCCCGTCGTACGAGAAGGCCAAGGCATTCCTCGACGACAAAGCGATCAACAAACGCGAACGCCTCGTCGAGGATCTGCTCGCCGATTCCAACTACGGCCGCAAGCAGTCCGACATCTGGGCCGCGAAACTCTTCACCGTCGATTCCGCGAACAAGTTCATCCAGAAGGAGCCGTTCGCCGCGTGGATCAAGGAACAATTCAACGCGAACGCGCCTTGGAACGCGTTCGTGTCGTCGATCGTCACCGCGACCGGCTCCGTGGACGAGAACCCCGCCGTGACTTACTTCCTCTCGAACCGCAGCGTGGACAAGCTCACGGACACCACCGGCCAGCACTTCCTCGGCGTGCGGATCTCGTGCGCCCAGTGCCACAACCACCCCTTCACCGCCACGAAGCAGACCGAGTACTGGGGCATGGCCGCGTTTTACTCGAAAGTCGTCCCGGAGAAGCCTGGCAACGCGAATAAGGGTGCCGACAACGCGAAGATCGGCGTCACCGAGGGCAAAGTGAAATCGAAGACGAAGGACTTCTTCCCCGAATCGGCGAAGACCGTCCCCGCGAAGTTCTTCGGCGGAGACGAACCGAAACTGAGCAGCACCGAACCCTACCGCCCGGCCCTCGCCAAGTGGCTGACCGCAGCGGAGAATCCCTACTTCGCCAAGGCGATGGTGAACCGCACCTGGGCCCAGTTCTTCGGCAACGGCATCGTCGATCCGGTCGATGACATGATCGAAAAGAACAAACCGTCGCACCCCGAATTGCTCGCGGAGCTGACAGCCGACTTTGTCCGCGGCGGCTTCGACATCAAGTACCTCATCAAGACCATCGTCCTCAGCCAAGCGTACCAGCGCACGTGCAAGCCGGCCGGCAGCAACAAGGACGACGACCAGCTCTTCAGCCACATGGCCGTGAAGATGATGACCCCCGCCGAACTCTTCGACAGCCTCACGATGGTGACGGGTGCCGGTGGAGGCGGCGATGCCAAGCGACCCGGAGCCGCAGCCGTGAAGGGCATGCAGACCGGCCCCCGGGCGAACTTCATCAACTTCTTCCTGGCGGGTGCCGAGGAATTCAGCA
>JAYVTJ010001013.1:0-6764 GCA_043774415.1 Fimbriiglobus sp.
CTGAGCAATTCAGCGGCGCGATGCACGGAGCGATCCACCGACCGCTCACGCAGTCGGCTCGCCGTTCTGCGGTTTCCCGATGCTTCACTCCGCCGCGACGCCCGATCCCCAAAATAACGCGATCTGCGCTTGCCGAATCGCGTCCGGTCGGTAAGATTCTGTTACATGACGCGGCGTGGAGCAGCCCGGTCAGCTCGCCAGGCTCATAACCTGGAGGTCATTGGTTCAAATCCAATCGCCGCAACTTAGAATAGAACCTCGTCACTGAAGCGATTCAGTGACGAGGTTTTTTGCTTGACAGTCATTCTTGAGTTTCAGGTTTTCCACTCTACCACTCGCCGGATGCGGAAGTGTAGCAGCGACCTTCCGAAGTGCTGGTAGGTGCATGGCCTTCATTTTCGCGTGGTACTCTTCTCCTTGTGCTAACCGTTCAGCAGTTGTCAGTTTCTGATACTTGAGCGCAAGCTCGACCTGATCAGCTTTCACATGTAGATAAGTTCCAATCTCGATTAGCAGTTGAGTAGCTTGGTTCGAAGACAGTCGCCACTCCCAGCATGGTTGTCTGTTCTCTCGCGGCTTCAAGACCCGCATGGATCCAAAGCCGGTTATGCCGCGGAGCCAGTCTAACACCTTTTCGTTGGCGTTTTTCACATCTAGTTTCAATAAATACCTTTTTCATTGGCGATTGAGATAGATCGACCCTTCACCATCGATGAATCCGGCAATGTAAGCTTTCTCTTCCTCCTTCAATACCCGCATGGTATCCATTTGACAACCTCTCGATGAGCCGAAAAAACATTCCTCCCAACATTACCATCCGCCTTTTTCCTACACCATCTCAGTTGCAATGTATTGTCGGAATGATCGGAACCCGAAGGAGAATGACTCGGGCAACCGAGTCGCAAGTCTTCGGGCCTGAAAGGCACGTTCTGTCAGCCCAGGTCGGAGACGGCGCAGCCGTTGGAGGCCTGGACTGCACAGGCCCCCTGGATTCCGACCTGTAAGGTCGGTTCATTCGTTCGCGAACGCCGCCGCTTCGCGGCGGAGCCCCGCCCGCGAGGTCGGCCCCTTCACCTTCGGCGATCCCGCCTTCACCGACAGCGACGGTCCAACCGGATGCGGCGTCGACAGCGCGTCCAACTCCGCTTCCGTGAGCGTCCGCGCGAATCGGGCGCCGGCGAAGTAGTCGCCGGTCGAGAGCGGGCGGATGTGCGTGACCCGGATGGCCGTGGCGATCGGCGATCCGCCCCCTTCGATGTGCAGTTCGACGGGGATTTCCGCCCCGGCCTCCGGCAGCGAGGCGAGCAGCAGCCCCACCCCGTACGCGGAGACATCCCAGACGAGTGCGGTCTGCACCGCGTCCGAGATCAGCCGGCAAGTCGTGCCGTAGGCGGGTTGGAAGCGGGGCTTGGTCCGGCGGTCGGACGGCGCGGAACCGATGGCGTCGATCAGCGTTTGCATTGGCACTCCTTCCGGGAATCTGAGGGGGCAGCGGAACCGTAGAACGGATTCCGATCCGATTGAGGCTGGCGTGTCAAAATGTGGAGAAGCGCCGTGAAACGGTCGCTGTAACTCCTAGGGGCGCATGGTCTGTCCGGCGAGTTGCAAGTCTGTCCGGAATTTTGCACGTCTGTCCGGCGCTGGGTGGGAGGAATGTGCCGGACAGATTCCCCGGCGGGAATCGGCGCGATCCGTTACCATCTGCCTACGGCCCGGCGATCTTCGCCGCCTCCGCACCGTCCACTCTGGAGAAACCGATGAAGCGCGCTCTCGTGTCGATCTTCGCATTCGCCGCCGGGATGGGGATCATCCTCTCTTCCGCAGTCTCTCAACCGCCGGACGGCGGGGCCAAAGAGGGCAAAGGCGGCGGCAAAGACGGCCCGCCCAAGTTCGAACTCGGCCAAGTCTTCCCGCCGCCGCTGGTCGAGGAACTGGACCTGACCCCGAGCCAGCAGAAGGAACTCGAGAAGATCCAGAAGGATTTGAAGGTCAAGCTCGACAAACTGCTGACGGACGACCAGAAGAAGGCCGTGCAAAACTTCCGCCCGCGCGGCCCGATGGACAAGGGCGGACCCGGCGGCGATAAGGGCGGGCCCAAGGGAGATAAAGGCGGGCCGAAGGGCGACAAGGGTGGCCCCAAGGGTGCGCCGAAGGGGGAGAAGGGCGACCGCCCGCCGATGGACAAGGAGTGAACCGGTCGGAACCCGCCGCTCTGCGGCGGGTTCCTTTTCCTGCGGGAGTCAGACTTTCGCCAACAATTCCCGATAGCCGTTGTACCGGACGATTTCGGTCCGGATGTCGGCACGGCTGTCGCCGTGGCGCCACTTCCCGCGTTTCTGCAGCGCCATGGTTTTGCCCTCACGCCGCCGCATCGACAATCGGCCGGACCCGCTGTTCCGCGCACGTCCGTTCGTAAGTCGCTTCCAGCTCCACCGGCAAGCAAAGGCCACCGCGCAACCAGAGCGGGAGCGTCGGCAGGGGCCGACCCAAGGCGAGTGGGGTATTCCAAATGTCGAGCTTGATCGCGCCGTCTCGTTCCACGGCGCGGTACGCCGAGGCGGACAAATCCGATCCCGTTCCAGAATCGCCGATGCCCAACCGCCCGAGTAGTTCGGCGTGAAAATCGGCGCTCCGCTCGGTGACCACATCGATCAGTACCAAGCCGACGCCGGCTTGCAAATACGATGCGCACTTGGAAACGAGAGCATCGCGATGGGCCGGGCGATCTTTGTTTGCCGGACTGACCAATTCGACGGCCCCGGCCAAGATCGGCCCGCCCGAGCGGCTGAAGATGCCGATTTCGACGACCGGCCCGGACATTACTATCGGCAACGTCGCATCGGGTCGGGGAGAATCCCAACGAGACGCCGGAAGCGAGACCCGCGGTTCTTCGAACGCCGCGACATCGATTTCGATGCCGAACTGCACGTTGGCCTCGGCGAAGTATCCTTCCGGAAGCAGCGAGTTCAATTGTGACGAAAGGTAAGTCGCCCACGAGTTGTGGAACGAATGCCAGTGCCGTCGCTCGCTCAGCGGCGGGTGGAAGTGATCGAGCAGGGGCATAGTTGAACCCGAGAGAGCATGTGAGACGGTTCTTCTACGCTCAAGTCTATCTCCATTCCGGAGTCCGGTCGAGTTCCCGATTCACCTTTTCGCATCGGAGACTATCCTGTCCCCATGACTCCGATGATGCAGCAGTTCCGGGCCGCGAAGGATGCCTATCCGGGCATGATCGTGCTGTTCCAGAACGGCGAGTTCTACGAACTCTTCGACGAGGACGCCGAACTCGTCCACAAGGTGCTCGGGCTCGTGCTGACCAAGCGCGAGGAGCACCCGATGGCCGGGTTCCCGCTCGCGAAGCTCGATCACAACCTGCGCCAACTGCTCGCGGCCGGGCACCGCGTCGCGGTCGCCGAGCAGGTGGAACCGCCGAACGACGGCAAGAAGATTATCCGCCGGGAAGTGACCCGCGTCGCGACGCTCGGCACCGTCACCGAAGACGAACTCCTCGACCCGCGCCGGCCTAACCACCTCGCGGCCGTGGTGCGCACGAAGGCCGGGCACTTCGGCCTCGCTTGGCTCGACCTCACGGCGGGCACCTTCAGCGCGACCGACGTCCCCGAAGGCCGACTCGCCGACGAATTCGCCCGCCTCAGCGTTGCCGAGTGCCTCATTTCGGAAGAGCATGTCGAAGCGGTGAGCGCCCACTTCGCGGGGAGCGGGCCGAAGTCGATCACGCCGCGGCCGGGCTGGACCTTCGATTCCACGACGGCGCTCGATGCCCTCCGGGCGAAGTTCCAAGTCCACACGCTCAGCGGCTTCGGCTTCGACGATTCGCAGCCCTGCCTCCTCGCGGCCGGGGCGCTCGTCATCTATGTGCAAAGCGCACTGAAAACGGACCTCGGCCACATCCCGCGCCTGACGCGCTACCGGCGCGAAGCTTACCTCGTCCTCGACGAGGTGACCCGGCGCAGCTTGGAACTCACGCGGACGCTGCGCGACAATCAGCGCGAAGGGTCGCTGCTGTCGCGCATCGACCGCACCGTCACGCCGATGGGGGCGCGCTTCCTCCACGATTCGCTGCTGTCGCCGCTGAACACCGGCGCGGCCATCGAGAATCGCCTCGATGCCGTGGAAGAACTCCTCAGAGATCACGGACCTCGCGGCGACCTGCGCGAACTGCTCAACGTCACCTCGGACTTACACCGCCTGACGACGCGCGTCTCCACGGCCCGCGCCACGCCGAAGGATTTGGGTGCCGTCCTGCGGACGCTCCGGCTGCTGCCGCGGTTGAAAGCGAAGCTCGTCGGGCGACGCTCGGAGGTACTCCAGCGCCTGGAAGGGGATCTGGAACTCGTCCCCGATATCCGTGAGTTGCTCGACAAGGCCATCATCGACGATCCGCCCTATTCCCCGAAGGACGGCGGGCTGATCCGCGAGGGTTATTCCCCCGATCTCGACGAACTGCGCCGGCTCTCGAAGGACGGCAAGGATTGGATCGCCCGCTATCAGGCCCAGGAGATCGCCCGCACCGGCATCAACAGCCTGAAGGTCGGCTTCACCGACGTGATGGGCTACTTCATCGAGATCACCAACGCCAACGAGACCCGCGTCCCGGCCGACTACGCCCACGAGCGCACGCTGAAGAACGGCAAGCGCTACATCACGCCGATGCTCAAGGAGTACGAAGAGCGCGTGCTCACCGCGCAGGATCGGGCCAAGGCCCTGGAATTCGAGCTGTTCCTGAAGATCCGCGATACGGCCGCCGGGCAGACGGCGCGCCTGCTGCAAACGGCCGACGTACTCGCGGAAATCGACTTCCTCGCGGGGCTCGCGGAACTCGCGTCGGCGCGGAACTACACGCGGCCGATCATCAGCGAAGAGCCGATCCTGCGCATCGACGCGGGCCGGCATCCGGTGCTCGACCAGCTCCTGCCGCCGGGGACGTTCGTACCCAATGACATCGACTTGTCACCGGACGGCGGCGCCTTCTGGCTCATCACCGGGCCGAACATGGCGGGGAAATCGACGTTCATCCGCCAAGCGGCGCTGCTGACACTGCTCGCGCATGTCGGCAGTTTCGTCCCGGCGGCGCGGGCCACCATCGGCGTGACCGACCGCATCTTCACCCGCGTCGGCGCATCCGACGAACTCGGTCGCGGGCAATCGACATTCATGGTCGAGATGACCGAAGCCGCGAATATTTTGAACAACGCGACGAACCGCAGCCTCGTGATCCTCGACGAGATCGGCCGGGGAACGAGCACCTACGACGGCGTGTCGCTGGCGTGGGCGATCACCGAATACCTGCACGATGTCGTCGGCGCGCGCTCGCTCTTCGCCACGCACTACCACGAACTCGCCCGGCTGGAATCGACGCTGCCACGATTGCGGAACTACCACGTGCGCGTCGAAGAGCTGGAGCGCGAAGTGATCTTCCTCCACCGCATCGAGCGCGGTTCCACCGACAAGAGCTACGGCATCCACGTCGCCCGGCTGGCGGGTGTGCCCGAGCCGGTGTTGGACCGGGCGAATGCCGTGCTGGCGACGCTGGAAAGCCCGCAGAAAGTGCCGACGCGACCCGCGCCGAGAGCGAAGAAGCCGGCGGAGCCGCTGGAACCGCCGGAGAAGCCGAAGCTGAAGATCCGGATTGTCGCGCCGAACCTGTTCGGCGATGATCCGCCGACGATCTCCGAATCGACGAAAGAGAACTCGCCATGACCTTCGCCACCGGCCCCATCGCAGGCGTCATCTGGAAACCCCTGAACTTCTACAGCGATAGCCGGGGCTGGCTCGCCGAACTCTTCCGCATCGACGACATCCCGGCCGAGTATCGGCCGGCGATGGCGTACGTCTCGATGACGAACCCCGGCGTCGCGCGCGGGCCGCACGAACACGTCGAACAGGCCGACTATTTTTGTTTCATCGGCCCCGGTGTCTTCCGCGTTTACCTCTGGGATGCCCGCGAAGACTCCCCGACCTTCGGCCACCGCGAAGTGCGCGACGCCGGGGATGGGGCGCCCTTCGCGCTGATCGTGCCGCCGGGCGTGGTGCATGCCTATAAAAACGTGAGCGCGATTTCGGGCATCGTCTTCAATGCGGCGAACACGCTCTACGCCGGGGAAGGGCGCACGGGCTGGCGCGGGCCGAAAGGTTCGGCCGACTACGTGGATGAGATCCGCCACGAGCAGGTGGAAGGATCGCCGTACCGATTGGATTGATCCGGTGGCCGAGATGCGAGTGGGCGTGACCCGGGCGGAACGAGGTGGGCGATGCTGAAGGTTTTCACGCGCGCGGGGATCGCGTTCCAGTACCCCGGCAACTGGACGCTCGAAGCCGAAGACGACGCGCCGGCGTGGACGGTGACGGTCGCCAGCCCCGGCACGGCGTTCGCCATCTTGTCGCTGCGGCCCGAAGCGCTCACCCCGGCCGATGTCATCGACGAAACGCTGAACGCGCTCAAAGCGGAATACAAAGAACTCGATGCCGAGCCGGTCGTCGAATCGCTCGGCGGCTTGCCGGCCGTGGGGCACGACATCGACTTTCTGACGCTCGATACGAGCATCGCTTGTCGAAGCCGCTGCGTTAGTACAGCCGAGGGAAATCTGCTGGCCTTCACCCAAGTGAGCGAACTCGACCGGGGGCAGTACGAGATTGTCCTGCGGGCGATGCTGCGGTCGCTCACGATTGCCGATGAGTGATCAAGAATGCAACAAATGAACGGACACTTCAGTCTGATCGATGTCATTCGTGAATTGATTCAC
>JAYVTJ010001014.1:0-2661 GCA_043774415.1 Fimbriiglobus sp.
GGTTTGGAAGCGGCAGCGATGGCCGATGCGAAGGTGATCGAAGCGCTCGCCGGGAAGCCGCCGAAGAAGGTGATCGTGGTGCCGAAGAAGCTGGTGAATATCGTGGTTTGAGAGTTCTTGTAGGTCACGCTCCTCGTGACGCGGGGAGGAATTCGCGATCCGAAAATAGGCAGGTGGCGTCCCGCGGAACGTGACCTATGCGGCCTTCGCGTAAAGATCCAGCCGCCCCTGATTCAGAATCGCCGCGAACGCCTGTCGGATTTGCTCGTGCCCTTGGCGCAGCAGGAACTCCGAACTGCGACCCGCGCTCTTCGCCCCCAAGATGTAGTACCCCGGCTCGTCGGTGCGGAAATCGCCGTGCGGTTCGCTCACGCGCAGTTCGGCGGTCAGGTTGATGTCGGCACGGTAACCCACATTCGCAATCACCCGTTCCACGTCCCAGCTCATCGGCTTGCCGGCTATCCGCGCCGCGACGCGGAACCCTTTGTCGGGCCCGTGGCAGACGAGTTCGTCGATCTCCGCATGCGCGTGATACTCGAGGTTGCCATCGCAGCGCGTCGCCAGCCCGTTGGCCCGCGCGGCCAAGCGATCGCGCTCCTTGAACGGGTCGTTCGTCAGTCGCGCCAGCGGCTGAGTCCGCGTGCCGTGCGCGAGCCAGATGACCCACGTCGATTGGTTCTCCTCGGCCAGTTCCGCGAGTCCGCACATCGTCGTCGCTGCGGAATAGCCGCTGCCGATGAGCACGGTGCTCTTCCCCGAGTAGTGCGCCTTCTTGGCGCCGCGCACATCTTCGAGCCAGTACGGAACCTGTGCGCGGGCCGCGACTTCCCCGGCTGCGGGGATGCCGCCGTCGCCGACCCAGTTCGGCCGGTTGTAGGTGCCGGTGCAATCGAGGACGACGTCGGCGACATCGAAGCGCTCGATATTGTTCGCTTCGCGCACAAGCAGCCGAAAGGGAGGGAGGGGCTTCTTGGGATCGGGGCGGTCGGTCTTGCGGAACCCCGCGCGGCCGATACTCAGCACCGCGGCCGGTGTGCGGATCAAATCCTTCAGCAGCGCCGAGAGGGGCAACAGGTAGGCATCGCGGAATTCGCGGCCGGTGAGAAACTCGGTATCGGCCGGGAGTTTTGGCATCGAGCGGTCGTCGCGGACAACTTGTTTGCCGAGGGGAGACACATTCAGCCCGAACGGGGTGAACATGCGGACGAATCCCCAGCGGTTCACCGATTCGGCGATCCCGCCCTGCTCGTACAGTGTGACGGGGCAGCCGAGGTGCTTGGCGTACAGGGCCGCTTCGAGGCCGATCGGCCCGCCGCCGAGGATCGCGATACGGGGCGGGCCGGGTCTGCTCATGTCACTCGGTCGCCAGCGCCAGGGGGCTATCATCGGCTTGCATCGGCAGATCGGGGCGTCCGGGTTCAGTCGATTCTGGCGCTTCCGAGAAGTCGAGGTCGGAGCCGATGCTGCGGAGCCAGTCGGTACCCGGCAGGCCGTAAGGGCGGAACTTCTCGGGTCGCTCGGTGCCCTCTTCGACGAAGAGCGCCCGCGTGCGCCCCAGTTTGCTCGCGGCGGGCGTATCCACCAGCTGGGCGGAATCGTTCGCGCTCATCTGGAAGAGGACGCGCAGGGTGAACTCGCGCATCCCTTGGCGCTCCACGGCGCGGGTGAGGTTCATCACGCTGTCGCACCACGCGACCACGTGGACGCCCACGGCCGGACCTTCGCGCAGGATGACCGCGAACTGATCGCCCGGTGACACCGTCTTGTCACCGCGGCGACCGTAGCCGAAATCCTCCTCGGCCTTGCGGAGTTCGCGCAGGCGGTGCAGCCCGTGGACGAAGAGAAACCGAGGCGGGCGGTCGGCGATGACCCCATTCATCCGGCCATCGACCTCGGCGGCGAAGCGGGCGATGGTCGAGGGAAGTTCGGCGCGTTCGACGATCGGCGCGATTTGCAGCGCGGTGCAGACGCCGCGCAGAGTGTCGGCGAATTCGGAATCGTCGGGCGTCCCATCCAGCACGGTCGCCGTGCGGCGATCTCGGAATCGCGCCGTGAGCGAGACGAGCCCCGACACCGCGATGGCCAGCGCCGCCTCTTCCGATTGGCCGATGAGCAGCAGATTCGCCCCCGATTGCGGGCGGAAGACTGCTGCCGTGGGATCTTTGATCGCGATGGCATCCCCGAGCCAGAGCGTCGCGGGGCCGGTGTCGCTCGGCGATGCCAAGAGCCTTCGTAGCATCCGATTCTCGGAGAGTTCCGCCGCGGCGCTCCCCTCGAAGACGAGGCACTCGTGTGGGGTCGTCGAACGCTCCGCCAACTTTTTCAGAATCGCTTCGCGGCGATCTTCGGAGAGCCAGACCACTTGGAACGGGTTGTTCCCTTCCATCAATCCGTTGGCGTCGTTGTAGATCGCCTCGCCGGGCCGGGTGAGCAGCCGCGCGGCCGAGTTGTCCTTGCTCAGGATGAGCTGGGCATCGGCCTCGCTGCATTGGAGGGCGATGCGCACCGCCATCTGGTCGATAGTGCTGCGCGGCAGGGAGTATCCGCCGCCGAGGGTCTGCGAGCCGAGGATGACGTGGACACCGAAGGCCCGCCCTTGCCGCACGAGCCGGTCGACGAGCAGCCCGGCTTCCTGCGAGAGCTTGTCGTCTTCGACGAAGA
>JAYVTJ010001015.1:0-2239 GCA_043774415.1 Fimbriiglobus sp.
GCTGACCCCAAACACGATCAACGACCTTTGCGTCCCTCGCTAGCGCGTCGGGCTAACAAGACGCGCCTGTGGCGTAGACGCCACACGCCTCACGTGAACAACCCGCGCACCGGGTTGCCGGGGGTGACGCGCAGCGGACGACCGGCGGGGTCGGCGTAGTGCGCGTCGGCGGGGATGCCGAGCGCGTCGAGCATCGTCGCGGCCAGGTCCGACGGCGACACGGGGTCGGACTTCACGTCCCCGGCGTGCCGGTCGCTCGCCCCGTAGACGGCCCCCGGCGTCACCCCGGCCCCGGCCAGCACCGCCGAGTAGCAGCGCGGCCAGTGCTTGCGGCCCGGCGAACTGCCCAGGAAGTTCTTCTCGACCGCGACCGTCGGTGCCCGGCCGAACTCGCCGACGCACACCACCAGGGTCGTGGCGAGTAGGCCGCGCTCGCGCAGGTCGTCGAGCAGTACCGAGAAGCTGCGGTCGAAGCGAGGGAGCAAGTGGTCCCTCATGGCGGCGAAGATGTCGTTGTGCGTGTCCCAGCCGTAGGCGTCGGTGTCGTCCGGATGCACGTCCTGGCCGCGCACGGAGTGGTTGAAGAAGACCGTCACCCACGGCACGCCCGCTTCGACGAGTCGCCGGCCGAGCAGACACGCTTGGCCGGAGCGGTGCCGACCGTATCGGTTCCGCAGGGCCTCCGGCTCCTTCAGCAAATCGAAGGCGTCCCGAGTCCGCGGGGCGTCGAGCAATTCGTGGGTCTTCCGGAGCACCTCGGATTGGCCCGTCGCGCCGGGCCAACGCTTCGCCCGACCATCGAGCGCTGCGACGAGTCCGCGTCGCTCGGCCGCGCGTTCGGCCGTGATTTCGGTGGGCCGCTGAAGGCCGCGCAGGATGTCGCTCCCTTGCGTCACTTCGCCGAATTCGATGGGGTCGTAGCTCCGGCCCAAGAAGCCGCCGGACTGCCCCGGACAGGGTTCGAAGGGCGCGAGCAGCGGACCGTTGACGTGCATCGCCGTATGCGGGAAGCGGTCGCTCGGCCGGACGCGGTGGACGACGGCGCCGAGGGTCGGCGCATCGAGCGGCGCCGGCGCCGGGTTCGAGCTTTTGCGCGGGTGCGGCTGGCCGGTGAGTGCCTGGTAGCACGCCGAGCCGTGGTCGGAATCGTCGTGCGTCATCGACTTCACGATCGCGAAGCGATCCGCGAGTTTCGCCGTTCGCGGCAGGTGCTCGCCGAAGCGCAGGCCGGGCACCGCAGTGGGAATGGTGCCGAACGCCCCGCGGATTTCCTCCGGGGCATCGGGCTTCGGATCCCAAGTGTCGAGCTGGCTCATGCCGCCGCCGGTGAAGACGACGAGCACCGACTTCGCCCGCGCTTTGATCGGCACCGCCCCTTGCGACGATCCCGCGGCGAGCAGACTCGGAATCGCAATGCGCAGCCAATCGCGGCGCGACAGCGACAAACCGGCCGGCGCGAAGCGGGAGGAAAACGGCACCATGCAACGGCCTCGGCCAACGGCGGAACCCGTTCGAGTATATCACGGCCCGGAACAGCCGCGGAGATCGATACGAGCGGAACGCGGAGGCCGCGTTGCAGGGAATCGGTTTGCTCGGCTCCCTATACAACTTAGCGATTCTGGCGATTGCACTCGGAGAAGTGGAATGGGAGAAAGTGCCGGAAATAACGGATCGAATGTGGAAGTGGCCCGGTGCGTGCAGACTAATCTGACGTGTCGGGTCCGGAACTCCTCCGGATCGCATCCATCTCGGAGAGACCCCGTGAAGAAGTTGCTCGCCCTCGCCCTCACCCTCGCCCTGTTTGCCGCCGCTCCTGCTTTCGCCGAAGACAAGCCCGCGAAAGCCGAAATGACCATCGCCGAAACGGCCATGGCCAGCAAAGACTTCAGCACGCTCGTCGTTGCGATCAAGGCCGCCGGCCTCGCCGACACGCTCAACGGTGAAGGGCCGTTCACCGTGTTCGCCCCGACCAACGAAGCATTCGCCAAAGTGGACAAGGACGCCCTCGCCGCGCTGCTCAAGGACAAAGAAAAGCTGACCGCCGTCCTGACCGCCCACGCCGTCAAAGGCAAGGTGATGGCCGAAGACGTCGTGAAGCTCGACGGCAAGGAAGTCGAAACGATCCAAGGGACGAAGTTCAAGATCACCGTCTCGGACAAGGTCGTCAAGATCGGCGATGCGACGGTCAAAGTCACGGACATCAAGTGCAAGAACGGCGTGATCCACGTGATCGACACCG
>JAYVTJ010001016.1:0-3130 GCA_043774415.1 Fimbriiglobus sp.
AGCATCCCGGACGAAAACACCCACAAGATGCGTTTCATGACGGGACACGACGACCTGTTCGACGCCAAGGCCGACATCCACACGGACGAGCAAGAGCTGCTCGCCACGGCGGAGATGGCCAAGAACCGGGTCGCCAAGTTGCTGCAAGACCTCGATCCGCGGACGCGGGAAGTGATCCGCATGCGGACGGGCATCGACGGCTCCGCCGAGATGACGCTCGAGCAGATCGGCCAGCACTTCGGCATCACGAAGGAGCGCGTGCGCCAGATCAACGTGCGGGGTATGAAGCAACTGCGCGAGAAGGCCGCCTTGGATCACGCCGAAGTTTAGCGACCGGGAGTAGAAAGCGACTCCGGGTCAACGACGCACGCCGCGGGGGAAGTCTCCCCGCGGCGTGTTCGCTTTCGGCGCAGGATATCCCTGCTGACTCCGATTGGGTAGGATAAGTTTCGACTTTCTAATCCTCGGAGTGGATCAAACATGGCCCCGGTACTTATGGCCGATGCCGTCGCTTTGCGTATCGATGCTGACGGCGTCTTGCGCATCGGCGCAAGTCGCATTACCCTCGATACCCTCGTCCACCACTACCGCGATGGTGCCTCGGCCGATGAAATCGCCCTGAGATTCGAGAGTCTCGGGCTCCCGGAGATCCACGCGGCTATCGCTTATTATCTGAACCACCGCGTCGAACTGGATGCTTACCTCGCGCAGCGAGCCATCGAAGCAACCGAACTCCGCAACGAAGTGGAATCTCGGCAAGGCGGGGGTTCGATCCGCCAACGCTTGCTCAGTCGCCGCACCGGTGCCGCTTGAAATTGCTAACGGACGAAAACTTCGACGGCCGACTCCTGCGCGCCCTCCTCGATGCCGGGATTGATCGCTGTTGCCCTGGCCACACCCATCCGTCTCGCGGTCGAAGATCTGGAACTACTTCTCTGCAGTAGTGTAACGGACGAATGGAGAGATCGCATCGTGTTCATTCCCATGTGACGAAGTTGTTGAAAGCCGAATGCCCCGGCAATCGTACACTTCCTATCACCCGCACCCAGGATGCCACCCCATGGCCAAGGCCCATTCCCCCGGATTCTTGAAAATCGCTGCGGATGCCAAGACGCGCATCCGGGAGTGCACCGTCGCCGATGTCGCCGCCAAGCGCGCGGCCGGCGAGGCGTTCGTGTTCGTCGATGTCCGCGAAGAAAGCGAGTACGCCGCCGGGCACGCCGCGGGCGCGATGCACATCGGCAAAGGTGTGGTCGAACGCGATGTCGAAACCAAAATCCCCGACCCGGCGACGCCCGTCGTGCTGATGTGCGGCGGCGGGTTCCGCAGCGCCCTCGTCGCCGATACCCTGCAGAAAATGGGCTACACCGACGTCTTGAGCATGGACGGCGGTTGGGCCGCGTGGAACGCCGCCGGCCTACCGACGGAGAAGTAGCCGATCAATGCCGGAAGTGCCGGACTCCCGTGAACAGCATGGCGATGCCGTGCTGGTCGCAGGCGGCGATGCTCTCGGCGTCCTTCACCGAGCCGCCCGGTTGCACGATGGCCACGACCCCGGCCGCGGCGGCGAGTTCGACGTTGTCCGGGAACGGGAAGAACGCGTCCGACGCCAGCACGCTCCCCTTCGCTTTCGCCCCGGCTTTGCGGATGGCGATGGTCATCGATTCGACGCGGGACATCTGCCCGGCGCCGACGCCGACCGTGCCGTAAGCCCCCGCTTCCGGCGCGGTTCCCAAGACGATGGCGTTGCTCTTCACGTGCTTGCAGACGAGCCAAGCGAACCAGAGCGCCTCGTACTCGGCCGACGTCGGCCGCTTCGCCGTCACCGGCTGCCACTTGGTGAGGTCGTCGGCCCCTTGATCGCGGGCTTGGACGAGTAGCCCACCATCGACCCGGCGGAAATCGAGACCGGGCGACCGGCCCACGAGGGCGCCCGTCTTGAGGATGCGAACGTTCTTCTTCCAACTCTTCAAAGCTTCGAGTGCGGCCGGGTCGAAATCCGGAGCGACAATGCATTCCACGAAGCGTTCCCCGGACATGACAGCCGTCGCGGTTTGCGGGTCGATCTTGCGGTTGAACGCGAGTACTCCCCCGAAGGCCGAGAGCGGGTCGGCGTCCCAGGCGAGACCGAATGCCTGCGCCAACGAACCGGCCGTCGCGGCACCGCACGGGTTGTTGTGCTTGATGACCGCCGCTGCTGGCTCCGTAAACTCGCGGACGAGATTCACAGCCGAGTCCATGTCGAGAATATTGTTGTAGCTGACCTCCTTACCGGGGAGGATTTCGGCGTTGGCGATGCAAGAGTGTTCGGGCTTGGGGATCTCGCGGTAAAACATCGCCTGCTGATGCGAGTTTTCACCGTGGCGCAGCGGCCGGACTTTCTCGAATATCGGCATGAAGGTGGCGGCCAGCGTGGTACTGGCCAACTCGCTGCTGCCACCCGTCGGGTTGAAATAGTCGTGGATGGCTTTGTCGTATTCGGCGATGCGGGCGAAGGCAGTCCCCGCCATGCGCCGACGCGCCTCGAGCCGCGTCTGGCCGTTGTTCGCCTGCAATTCTTGGAGTAACTGCCAATAGTTGTTCGGATCGACGAGTACGGACACGGCCGAAAAGTTCTTGGCCGCCGCGCGGATCATGCACGGCCCGCCGATGTCGATATTCTCGATGAGTTGCTCTTCCGTGATGCCGCCCTTGGCCAAAACTTGCTCGAACGGGTAGACGTTGCACACCACGAGGTCGAGTTCGAGAAGACCGCTCCGGGCGAGGGTGAGCATGTGCTCGCGGTTGTCGCGCTTGGCCAACAAGCCGGCGAAGACGGCGGGGTGGAGCGTCTTCACGCGACCGTCGAGGATCTCCGGGAAGTGGGTCAAGTCGGTGACATCGCGCACGGGCAATCCCGCCGTGAGGAGGGCGGCGTGGGTTCCCCCGGTGGCGAAGAGCTGCACGCCGTATTTGTCGCTCAATTCGCGGGCCAGTTCCACCAACCCCGTTTTGTCGGACACAGACAACAGCGCACGGCGCATCGGTCGCAACATCGCAGAAACCCCTTCGATCTGAAACGGAACACAGCACTGGAATTATATCGAAGCTCGGGGCTGAAGATGTGCGTCGCCCCCGCGAGACGGTCCTC
>JAYVTJ010001017.1:0-3666 GCA_043774415.1 Fimbriiglobus sp.
CGAATCGTTGAAGCCGCTGGTTGACCGTCTCGGCCCCCTCCTCAATGGCTATCTCCGATCCATCGGCCAGCAAGCTTCACAAGCGCAAGCCACCATACCGAATGACGAGTGACCAATGACGAAGGACGAAACAAAGTGATCGAACTCCTCGACGTCACCAAATCCTACGAACAGGGCCGGCGGACGGTCACCGCCGTCGCGGGGGTCTCCCTCGCCGTCGAGGGGGGCGAATACGTCACCATCATGGGGCCGTCGGGCTCCGGGAAATCGACCCTCATGCACCTCATGGGCGCGCTCGATACCCCCACCACCGGCCGGGCCGTGTTCCAGGGCCGCGACATGCAAACCATGTCCGACCGCGAGCGCTCGCTGCTGCGCCGGACGAAGATCGGCTTCGTCTTCCAGGCGTTCAACCTGCTGCCGACGCTCACGGCCGCGGAAAACGTCGCGCTGCCGCTGCTGCTCGATGGCATCAGCCGGCGGATCGCCGTGCCGAAGGCGCTCGCCAGCTTGGAGCGCGTCGGGTTGGATCACCGCGGTGACCACTACCCGGAAGAGATGTCCGGCGGCGAAATGCAGCGCGTCGCGGTGGCGCGGGCGCTGGTCGCCGAGCCGGACGCCGTGATGTGCGACGAACCGACGGGGAACCTCGACACGAAGACGAGCCGGGAAATCCTCGCGCTGCTGGCCAGTTTGCCGGAGGCGGGGCGGCGGGCCGTCGTCATGGTCACACACGACGAATCTGCGGCTCAGTTCGGCACCCGGCTCGTCAAGATCCGCGACGGCCTCATCGAGTCGGACGAATCGGTCCGCGTCGGGGTGCTTCAAACGGCGTAAGTCGAACTCGGAATTCCGGTCGCGCCGCACGGATGCGCCGACCCAAGCAATGCGGCCGCGGGCCGCGGAGAGCACGATGCACACGGTCTTCCGCCTGCTCAGCCTGCGCTACCTGCTCCAGCGGTGGGACCGCTCCGCGCTCATCGTCGCGAGCATCGCCCTCGGCGTCGCCACGCTCGTCTCGACCCGCATCCTCAACGATTGCATCGAAACGGCCGCCACGCAATCGACGACGCCCCTCGGCATCGGCGACCTCTTCGTCACCAACGGCGAACTCGGCGTGAACCGGCCCATCGCCGACGAGATCCGCGCCGCCGAGATCGACGGCATCGAGAGCGTGCAGCCCATCGTCGTCGAGCGCGTTTATCTGTCGGGCCAAGACAACCGCGCGACCGTGCTCATCGGCGCCGAACTCGCGAAGCACCAGCTCGCGGGGAACGATCCCTTCGCGGCGATCGCCGGCGAGAACCCGCTGAAGATCACCATCACCCGCATCGACAGCGCGGACATCTCGCTGTTCACCCTGGCGTCGCGCCGGCTCGTCGTCGTCAGTCGGCCGCTCTACGACGAATGGCTCCACCGCAAGCGGTCGAAGGATGAAGCTCTCCCGATCCGCTACGGAGGGCGGACGCTCGATTGCCAGCCGGTCGGAATCATGGACTACGGCGACGACTCACCGCTGAAGATGCTCGGGCCGAACGTCGTCGGCATGGAGATCGTGCAGGCCGCGAAGTTCCTGCGGCCGCGTCCGGTGCCGGCCGTCGCCGCGCTGCTCGGGGGCAGCGCTTCGCCGGAGGCGTGGGACGAACTCCAGCCGCCGCGCGTGAACCGCATCGACATCCTGCTGAAGCCGGGCGCCGACCGCGCCGCGGTGCAGGCGAAGCTCGAACGCGTCGTCGGGGCGCGGGCCAGCGTCCGCACTCCGAAGGATCAGGACGACAACACGAAGGAGATCATCGGCGGCATCCAGCTCGGCTTCACGATGTGCTCCGTCGGGGCGATGGTGGTCGGGCTGTTCCTCGTCTACAACGCGCTCGCCGTCACCGTCGCCGAGCGCCGGCACGACATCGGCATCCTCCGCTCCATCGGCGCGACGCGGCTGCAAATCATCGCGATGTTCGCCGTCGCCGCGTTCCTCCTCGGCGTCGTCGGCTCCCTGCTCGGCATCCCGCTCGGCTATGGCCTCGCCCAGATCGGCATGACGGTCATCCGCGAGGACATGGCGAACATCAGCCTCAGCGGCGAAATTCCGCTCTCACTCCCGAACCCGGCGACTCTGCTGATCGCGCTCGCCGCGGGCGTCGGCACCGCCGTCTTCGCGGCCTTCGTGCCATCGCTGCAAGCCGCCTACCAAGATCCTGCCGATGCCGTGAGGCGCGTCCCCGGTGGTGTCGGCGGCGCGTGGCGGGCGGCGCACCGGATCATCTGCATCACCTTCGTCGCGGCGGGCGCCGGCTTGGTCCTCAGTCGGCACGAACTGCCGCCGCGGGTCGGCGCCTTCGGCGGGATGATCTTCGCCATGGTCGGCATGCTGCTCGCCGCGCCGATCCTCGTCGGCATCCTCGTGAAGTTGGTCCAGCCCATCTTGAAGCAGATCCTGCCGATCGAAGCCCGCCTCGCCGCGGACAACCTCATCCGCTCGCCGGGGCGCACCGGCCTCGTCATCGGCGCCTTGGCCGCCGGGGTCGCCGTGATGATCCAGACCGCCGGCGTCGGCCGCAGCAACGAGGAACCGGTCACAAAGTGGCTCGACGAGATCATCCAAGCCGATCAGTTCCTCGCGGCCGGGACGATCACCGAGGCCATCGGCTCGCAGGCGCCGGTCGATCCCGAAGTGATCCGCGAACTGCGCACGGTCGAAGGCGTCGAATCGGTCGCCGGCATCCGCTACGTCCGCCCCGAGTACAATGGCACGTTCGTCTTCATGACGGCCATCGACATGGATCACTTCATCGATCCGAGTCAGGCGCGCGGGCCGAACGGGCTGCCCCAGCTCGACAAGCTCCACAAGCTGCCGAACCGCGATGGCGTCGTCATCTCGGACAATTTCGCCGTCTGGCACAAGGTGAATGTCGGCGACACTATCACGCTGAACTCGCCCAACGGGCCGGTGAAGCTCGTCGTGCTCGACCGGGCGCAGGACTACTCGTGGAATCGCGGGACGCTCTTCATCGATCGCGCCGTCTACTCCCGGCTCTTCCGCGACAACCAGATCGACATCGCCCACGTCTTCGTGACGCACGAGAGCGAAGAGGCCCGCCTCGCGGCCCGCGCCCGGGTCAGCGCTTTCGCCGCCGACAGGGGGTACGTCACTGCCGACCGCGGCGCCATCCGCAAGATTCTCGGCGACATGATCGAGCGCGTCTACAAGCTCGTCCACCTCCAGCAGATCGTCGTCGGCCTCGTCGCATCGCTGGGTGTGGTCACGTCGCTCCTGATCTCGGTGCTCCAGCGCAAACGCGAACTCGGGTTGCTGCTGGCGGTCGGCGCCACCCCGGCGCAGGTCGTGCGCACGGTGCTCGCCGAAGCGGTGCTGATGGGGATCTTCGGCACGGTGCTCGGCATTTTCATGGGCGTGCCGCTGGAGTGGTATGTCGTGCGCGTCGTGCTATTCGAGGAGTCGGGCTTCCTCTTCGATGTCGTGCTGCCGTGGAAGCAGGCGTTCGCCATCGGCGGCGGCGCGCTGACGGTCGCCACGCTCGCGGGGCTGCTCCCGGCCTTGCGCGCGGTGAAGACGCGCATCCCGGATGCGATCGCGTACGAGTGATGGCCCGGTGAAGAAGGAAGATTTTCACCGCAGAGAAAGAAGAGAACGCGGAGGAGATCCGA
>JAYVTJ010001018.1:0-3220 GCA_043774415.1 Fimbriiglobus sp.
GGAATGCGCACGCGGCCGTGCGAACCAGTCACATAGACCGTGTTCCCCTCGGCCGTCATCGCTTCGAGGTCGAGGTGCGTCCCCTTCGGAGCGAGGACGATGTCGCCGACGACGTCGTACTCGCCAGAGTCCGTCGGCTTCAATACCTGCACGCAGTGGGCTTCGTTGGACACGATCAGCAGGAATTTGCCGACGACGACCCCGCCGCTGACGTCGAGTTCGCCTTCGATCTTCCCGTTGAATTTGACCGCTTTGCCGGGCTTCAGCCGGCCGGGGTGATCGGCGAGTGCGGATGTGCCGAGGGCGAAAGCGAGCAGCAGAAGCGTGACGCGCAGAGCCATGAAGGGCGCCGATTCGGTGGGAGAGCGTCGAATTGTTCGACTGCGGTCATCATCGCAGGGTGAACCGGTGAGGGCTACGAAAAAGTGGACGGCAACTTCACCCCAACTCCACCACGCGGCCCGTCGCGTTCGACTGATAGATCGCACGGATCAACTCGACGCTCTTCCGCCCTTCGCGGCCATCGACCTTCGGCACCCGGTTGTTCCGGATCGCCTCCACGAAGTCGGCCAACTGGCGGCGGTGCCCCTCGGAGCTGATCGCTTTCGGATCGGCCGCGCCGCCGCTCGCACCGACCTTCGCGGCGAAACGCAGCTTGGTCGCGCGATCCTCCTCCGTCTCGGAGGACATGTCCCAGCGGATCACGTCGTCCTGTTCGATCTCGACCGACCCTTTATCGCCGTGAATCGCGATGCGCTTCGGGTAACCGGGGTGGACGCTCGTCGTCGCTTGGATCACCCCGAGCGCCCCGCTGCGGAAGCGGATCACGGCGACGCCGGTGTCTTCCACTTCGATTCGCTCGTGGGCCAGCGTCGCAGTGAATCCGGAAACGTGCGTCGCATCGCCCATCATCCAGAGGAGCAGATCGACGTTGTGGATCGCCTGGTTCATCAGCGCGCCGCCGCCGTCGAGGGCCTGCGTCCCCTTCCAGCCGCCCTCGTCGTAGTACGCCTGGGAGCGCCACCATTTGCAGGAGGTTTCGCCGAGCGTAATCCGGCCGAAGCGTCCGGCGTCGATGGCCGACTTCAGCGCGAGGTTGGCATCGCCGAAGCGCGATGGGAAGATCGTGCAGAGCTTCACGCCGGCCCGGTCGCAGGCTCCGATGATCGCAGCGCAGCGCTCCTCGGTGATTTCGAGCGGCTTCTCGACGACGACGTGCTTGCCCGCCGCGGCCGCGAGGAGCGCCGGTTCGCGATGCGCCCCGCTCGGCGTCGTGATGATGACGGCATCGACGCCGGGAGCCTTCAGCGCTTCGCCGAGATCGGTGAATACGGGGCAATCGGGAAGGGCGATCTCGTCGACGAACGCCTGCCCGGTCGCGGCACTCCGGCTCACGGCGGCGGCGATACGGGCATCGGGGATCTCCGCGAGGGCCTTGGTGTGGAAGCGGGCAATCATCCCGGTGCCGACGATGGCGAAGCCGATGGGCGCGGGCATGGCGGAGTCCGGGGTGGGAGATGCGATTGATGTAGGCGCGCCGTCAGACTCCGGCGAGCGCCAGCAGCTTGGGCCCCAAGATCAGCGCTCCGATGATCGCGGCCCCCACCGAGACGACGAGCACGGCCCCGGCCGCCTGATCGAGGCAGCCGCGCATGCGCGACTTGATCGCATCGTCGAGGGCGTGGAAGAGCGTTTCGAGGGCGCTGTTGAAGATCTCGGCCGCACCGACGACCGCGATGCAGCCGACGATGGCGCACCACTCGCCCCGGTCGCAGCCGAGCGCGGCGGCCAGAATGACGACGAACCCGGCGACGGCGAGGTGGACGCGGAAGCTCGACTGCTCGACGACCGCCTGAACGACGCCCCGGCCGGCATCGCCGAACTTATCGCGCCAGCGGCGGGCCATGATGTCACCGCTGGTAGATGGAGCCGATGGCCTGCCCCGGCTTGTTGGCGAGCGCCGCGTTGGGCAGCAGCAGGAACTGGAAGCCGAAGTTGTTGACGAAGGCGTTGTAGCTGAAGCCGATGGACATCGTGAGGTCGGTGCCGGTGCGGTTGAAGGCGAGGCTCGTCGATTGGGCGAGCTGCGTGCCGAAGTCGAAGACGTTCGACGCCGTGATGCTGTACTTCCGGCTGAGCTGGTACCCGAGCGCCACGATGAGCGCCCGGCTGTGGACGGGATCGACGTGCCGGTAGCCGAGGTAGAGGTTGGCGCCGTCGGGCCGGTTGTAGAGCGCGCCGACGCTGAGGTAGCGTGCGGCCGGGTCGAACGGATCGGTCCAGCCGGCCGAGGTGAGGGCCGTGCGGTCGCCCCAGTTCCAGGCGAAGTTGTACTCGAGGAACGCCACCCCTTTGCCGAAGTTGTCGCGGTCCGGGTTCGGGTAGAGCGAGGCCGAGAGGTCGAGCGTCATCCAGTCGACCGTGTGCTCTTGGCCCGGGATGCCGCGCTTCGTCTGGAGCCGCTGGCGGACTTCGGCCTGCACCACTTGAAGGGTGTCGAGCGTCTCGGGGCGGTTGTCGAGCACCCGGCGGATCGCGTAGCGCTGGGAGTCGAAGCGCGGCGAAGTCTGCAGCGTCAGTCCGTCCGCACCCGCGACGTAGAGCGGGGCCTGAGTCCGGAACGAACGGTACGAGAGGTCGTCGTTGTCGTCGTTCAAGCGGTCGAGCAGCGGGAGATTGGACGCCGCCGTGCTCGCTTTCGCGGCGTAGGCGTTGACTCCGTATTCGATCTTGTGGTTCAGCCCGCGCACATTGAACAGTTCGCTGCTGGCATCGGCGTAGAGCTTCGAGAACGGGATCGAGGCTTTGATGCCGCCGGCGCCGACGACGCGGCCGCGATCCTCGCCGGTGAGATCGCGCGAGTAGTAGGTGAGATCGACGACGCCGTACGGTTCGAAGCGCACCGGGCCGAGGTCGAACGGGATCGAGAGCCGCTGATTCCAATCGACGCGGGCCGTGTCGATGGCCGTCGCCTCCGTCGGGATCACCGGCAGAGGGAGCTGCGTGGCCGGCCGAAGCAATGCGTATCCGGCCGAGGCGCGCGAGCTGTAGAGGAAGGTGTCGAAGACCGATTGCCCGGTGAGGGCCGCGTCGAGCCGCGGCAGCCACTGCGTCTCGGTGACCCACGGGCGGTTGACGTTCACTTCGCCGAGGGCCGACCACGACAAGTTGCCCGAGGCCCCGTAGAGGTAGGCGAACGTCTCCTGGTTCGGGTCGATGT
>JAYVTJ010001019.1:0-1940 GCA_043774415.1 Fimbriiglobus sp.
GGCGTGGCCCTGGAAGAAGACGACGTCGCCGGGGAAGCTCTCAGTGCGGCCGCGGAAGAAGTGGTTGAAGCCGATTTCGTACAGGGTAGCGGCCGAGGCGTAGGTGCTGATGTGCCCGCCGACGTTCGTGTTCTTATTCGCCTTCAGCACCATCGCCATCGCGTTCCAGCGGACGATGCTCTTGATGCGACGTTCGATCTCGCGGTTGCCGGGGAATGCGGGCTGATCGTCGGCAGCGATCGTGTTCACGTACGGCGTGGTGACGCCCACGGTCATGCGGCCGAGGCCCGTCTCCGCGATTTGGCTAATGAGGGCATTGAGCAGGAACTGGGCGCGTTCGGGACCGCCGTAACGGAGTACGGCCTCCATCGATTCGAGCCATTCCGTCGTTTCGTGGGGATCCGTGTCTTCCGGTAGCCGACCCTGGCGAGCCAAAACATCGGGGCTGGCGAGCATACTTCCTCGTGGAGTGGCGAAGGGAGGGCCGGCGAATTCAGCAGGCGGATGGGAGAGAAATCGCGCCGCGGATGATCGAGTCCGTCATTATTCATGATAGAAACGACGCGTGGAGTCGTCCATGCGCGGAAGCCACCGGTGCAGGGCGGACCCTTTTTGCGTAGCATCTCCTCCACACGCTCCGCTTCCTCCCCGAGGCTTCCCATGCGTCGGCTCTCCCTCGCGTTCGCCGCTCTCCTGCTCATCGCACCCGCCGCGTTCGCTCAAAAGGAATTCGGCTTCGACAACCGGAAGGGTTCGGGGCAGCCGTATCTGAAGCCCGAGGAGACGGTCGCGAAGTTCAAGGTCGCACCCGAGTTCGAGGTGAAGCTGTTCGCCGGCGAGCCGCAGCTCGTCAACCCGATCGCGTTCACCATCGACGAGAAGGGCCGCATCTGGTGCATCGAGTGCTTCGAGTATCCGAAGAAGACGCCGAAGGGAAAGGCTCCCCGCGACCGCATCGTGATCCTCGAAGACACCGATGGCGATGGCACCTGCGATAAGCGTACCGTGTTCGCCGAGGGCAAAGACTTCCCAGTCACCGAGGAACGCCAGAAGGCGGGGCTCGGCGCGTTCGATATGGCCTCGGGAATTGAAGTGGGCCACGGCGGCGTCTTCGTCGGCGCCCCGCCCTACCTATTCTTCATCGAGAACAAGAACGACAAGCCGGGCAAGATGGAAGTGCTGCTGAAAGGCTTCGGAAGCCAGGACACGCACGAGACGCTGAACACCTTCCAGTGGGGTCCCGATGGCTGGCTCTACGGCCTGCACGGCATCTTTACCAACTCCAGCGTGAAGCCCGGCCAACTCGACGGGCCCGAGACCCGCATCAACGGCGGCATCTGGCGCTACCACCCGAAGCTGAAGAAGTTCGAGATCTTCGCGGAGGGCACGTCGAACCCGTGGGGCATGGACTGGCGCAATTCGGACGGCCAGTTCATCCTCGCCTGCTGCGTGATCCCGCACCTGTTCCACATCGTGCCCGGCGGCATCTACAAGCGGCAAGCCGGCGCGAGCTTCAACCCCTACGCCTACAGCTACATCAACGAGATTTGCGACCACACCTTTCACAAGGAAAGCGGCTGGGCCCACGCCGGGCTCCTCTCGCTGGACGTGCCGCACATGCCCGAGAAGTATCGGAACAGCGTGATCTTCGGCAGCATCCACGGGTGCTCGATCAAGCAGAACATCCTGAAGCCGAACGGCAGCACCTACACCGCTAGTCGGGCCGACGACTTCCTCGTGAGCGGCGACAAGAACTTCCGCCCGATCAACATGAAGTGGGGCCCGAACGGCGACATCTATCTCATCGACTGGCACGACCAGAATCCGTGCCATCAGACGAACCCGGACGACTGGGACTACGAGCGCGGCCGCGTGTATCGCATCTCCGTGAAAGGAGCGAAGCCCGCTCCGGGAACCGACCCGTTCGCCCATCGGACGGG
>JAYVTJ010001020.1:0-2090 GCA_043774415.1 Fimbriiglobus sp.
GCGTGCGCAGACTCTTCGCCGACTCGAACTTCTCGAAGCACGATCCCGTCAGCTCGACGGACTCGATTCGGAGAGATTCGAGTTTGGGCAGCTTCGCCAACTCGGCGATCCCGGCATCCGCATTCCCCATCGCCCCTTTGAGGATCACCCGCTTGAGCGACTTCGCACTTGCCAGTGCTCCGATCCCGGCTCCCGTCACCGCAGTGCCACGGACGACGATGCTCTCGATCCCCTGATGGGCGGCCACCGCTTTCAGTCCCGCGTCCGTGCATTCGACGCGGTTCAAATCGAGGGATTGAACCCCCTTCGCCTTGGCCAGCACCGCGTAGCTTTCGTCCGCGAGCGGAAAATCTTTGAATTTGTCGGTCGCATGGGTCACCGAGAGAACGACCAAGCCGCGATCGTCGTATGCGCCGGATTCGAAGGACGCGATCAAACCTTTCGTTTTGAAGTGGGCCACGACCTCGGGATCTTCCGTCGGCTTCTTCTCCTGCGCCCGTGCGAGCGGAGGCAGCGCCAAAAGTAGCATCGCGATCACGAGTGGAGAGGCACATCGCATGATCGAATTCCTCGGAGGGGAACCGCCCCGACAGCGCCGGGTGACTGATACAATAGCAACTCCGACTCTCAACCGGATTCCCGCCTCCATGCTCACCTGGTTTCGCAACGTCGGGCAGACCGTCGGCAGCATCTCCGCGAGCCTCTACATCACGCTGCGCACGCTCGCGCGGACCTTCCGCCGCGGGTCGTTCACGAAGGGCTTCGCCTACCCCGAACTGCCGGTGCCGGTGAAGCCGCGCTACCGGGGCTTCCACCGCTTCGACCTCACGACCTGCATCGGCTGCGATAAGTGCGCCCGCGCCTGCCCCGTCGATTGCATCTACATCGAGAAGGAGAAGGCCGTCGCCCCGGCGAAGGGGTTCGTTGTGACGGGCTTCGCCATCGACTACACAAAGTGCATGTTCTGCTCGCTCTGCGTCGATCCGTGCCCCGTGGACTGCATCTTCATGGGGAGCACCTACGACATCAGCGGGTACACCCGCGATGGGTGCATCGTCGATTTCGCGAAGCTGCCGCTGACCGTCGCGTGGGGCCAGGATGCGCTGAACCCGACGGCCGTGCAGGAATCGAAGCGCGTGAGCTTGCCGGTGTGGACGAAAGCGGGAAGCGGGGCCGCGGTATGATCCCCCTCGTCGTCGGCATCCTCGTCTTCGTTGCGGTGGGAATCCTCTTCCTGCTGGCGAACCTCGCGCTTGGTAAGATGATCCGCCCCGATCGACCGAGCGCGGCGAAAGGGGAGATCTACGAGTGCGGCGAGAAGCCCGTCGGCACGGCGTGGATCCAGTTCGACCTGCGTTTCTACGTCGTCGCGCTGCTCTTCGTGATCTTCGATGTGGAAATGGCCTTCTTCTTTCCGTGGGCCGTCGTCTTCGGCAGCGCCAACCGCGCGGGGGATACGAGCCTGCCGGAGTCGGAGCGACTCGCCGCCGCGAATACCGTCGCACCGGGCACAACGACCGCGCCCGACCCGGCCGCGATGCAGTCGTTCGCGCAGTTCGCCTTCGCGGAGTTCCTGGTCTTCTTCGCGATCCTGCTCGTGGGGTTCGCCTACCTCTGGAAGCGCGGCGACCTCGAATGGGTCCGGAGCCTCGGGGGTCAGGCGGGAGCGCCGCCGAAGGATGGGGTACAATTGCAGAGCGTCCCCGGAGTGTGAATGATGCCGCCGCGTATCCCCAGGCCCGAAGACATCGAAATGATGGACGACGCCACCGCAGCGATGTTCCGGGCGGCGTCGCCTGCGCAGCGGGTACTCGTGGCTTCGAACGCCCATTTTTCGGCGAGGGCGATGCTCAGATCCCGGGTGGAGCAACTCCATCCCGACTGGTCAACCGAAGAGATTCACCGCGAGGTCGCCCGGAGGTTCTTCGGCTATGACGCAGCTGGAATTCTTGAAGCACTCGGTTGATACTCTCGATCGGCTCGGAGTGAACTACATGATCGTCGGCTCTTACGCCTGCATGGCGTACGGGGAGTCGAGGTTGACGCAGGACATCGATATCGTGGTCGATCTGCCGATGAAAGCGGTCGGA